>JAAXIR010000204.1 GCA_012270265.1 Candidatus Poseidoniales archaeon | reverse complement strand
TCCTCAAGAACCGCTTCCTTAGCCGTTTCAACAGGTTCAGGTTCGTCCTCTTCGATGGCAATGGTTGTCTCATCTTCGAGGGAAAGAACAATCTCTTCCTCGACCGCTTCTTCAACGGCTTCTAGCTCGGACAATCCGACTTCACTGCGAGACAATCCTGCCTCGAGAAGGCGTGCAACCAACTCGGCTTTCCTGCCTGAAGTTGGAAGGTCGTTGATGACACATAAGGCCTTGAGTTTGGCCACTGTTAGCGATGATGTTTCATCTGCCATCGGTTCACCTCGATTGATTCGATGGCTCATCCCCTATCAAGGATGGTGGTCAATGCGTCAACATTGACCTTCTTTTGCCCTGTTCAGGCTTGATACGGAACGTAGGAACCGTCCTCAGCTTGGACGTAGACGGTTTGATCGTAGGTTCCATCAGGCATCTTGCGGAAGAAGTAGCCGTTCTCAGCTGGCTCGAAGACTGGCTCTGTTGCTGCGGCCTCAGCCGCAGGTTCTGGTTCTGCCGCCGGCGGTGGACCGCTTGGTCCAGCCGCTGATGGTGGAGGTCCAGTTGGGCCTGCACTTTCGAGAACTTCATCTTCAGTCGTCTTCTTGCTTGGCTCGGTCAAGGCTTTGACGCCTTCACCGTGACGTTGTGCACCGATGAATGCAAAGCCAGAGAGTCCGAGGAAGAGCAGTGCGAAGATACCAGCCCAGATTTGATTGGGCCACATGCTTCCATCGATTTCCATGGCTCCAGAAAGTGTGTTGCTGCGGTCGTTGTTGTCAACGTATTCAGCAAACAGGCACTGTCCGCCGCCATCAACATCGAATTCAAACACGAACACTTCGTCAACAATCGGCGCTTTATCGCTGATTTGGAACTGATAGTCATGCGTTGGATTCGATCGTGAATCGCGCTTAATGTCGAGAATTTCACTCGACAGACAATTGTCCGAATTCAGAACGTAGACAGCGATTCGAGCGTTTGGATTCGCTGGAGGATTGGTGGCCGTAATCTCAACTTCAATGGGCACATCTGTGAAGTCTTCACCGTCCAATGGAGGACCCCAAACGAAACCGAGATCCTGCTCGTACGTATCGCCTACTGCTGAAGCGGTGAACGGGAATGGGAACAAGGCAAAGCCGAACATCAGGGCGGCCAAACCGAGGTACAGGAAGACGTTCCAACGGGAACGCTTGAGGGCTTCTTGACGCTCTTCAAGCGTCATTTCCTTCATCGCTTCTTCATGATGGTCATCAAGAGGAGGGACGGATTCTGTGGTTTCTTCCTCCGCTGGCTCGGTGGGTTGTTCCTCATCGGACATGTAGAAGGCCCAAAACGGCCGAGCATTTGAAATCCTCTCTGTTTTTCTTCTGACCATGAGCGAGTTGAGAGAACAGGACGGGCTTCGCCTAGCCGTCTTGTCTCGCGGCGCTCGTCTGTACTCGACGCGACGTCTTGTCGAAGAGGCGCGAAATCGTGGCCTTGATGTCAATGTTCTCGATCCGATGAGCTTCTCGTTGTTCGTTGATGACAACGGCATTGATGTCATGCATGAGGGGCGCCCAGCGGCCTTCGATGCAGTCATTCCGCGCATTGGCCACTCCATTACGCGACACGGTGTTGCTGTTCTACGCCATCTTGAGCAGATGGGCATCTGGACGGCCAACACTGGACAAGGCATTCTCCAAAGCCGAGACAAGTTGCACGCTTCGCAACTGCTCGCTCGAAACAAGATTCCAGTTCCACGCACTGTCTACGTTCGAGATACAGCCGATATCGAACATGCCATCGAAGCGGTTGGTGGCCTTCCTGTCGTCGTTAAGGTGACCGAGGGAACCCAAGGTCAAGGCGTGTTCTTGCGTCACACCTATCACGAAACACGTAACCTCGTTCAGGGATTGCTTCACACAAAGAAAGCCATCTTGATTCAGGAATACATCGCTGAGTCGCACGGTACCGATATTCGTGCCCTCGTCGTAGGCGACCGTGTCGTTGCCTGCATGCGTCGACGTGCCCGTGGACGTGAATTCCGAAGCAACTTCCACCTCAATGGAACCGTTGAACCAGTTGACCTCGACCCTGCTTTCGAAGAAGTTGCATGTCGAGCAGCACGTGTTCTTGGCCTACGTGTCGCTGGCGTTGATCTGCTTGAATCCGAAGACGGCCCACTCGTTCTCGAGGTCAATTCAAGCC
This sequence comes from Candidatus Poseidoniales archaeon, assembly GCA_012270265.1. GTDB lineage: Archaea > Thermoplasmatota > Poseidoniia > Poseidoniales > Poseidoniaceae > MGIIa-L2. The sequence goes on along the minus strand of JAAXIR010000204.1, from coordinate 1,483 downwards.
CAGGATTGGAAGGCATCGAGAAGGCCAGTGGCGTGAACGTTGCTGGAGAAATCATCGATTTCGTCATCAACGATGCGGTCTTCACAGAAGTTGAGTTGGACAAATTGCTTCGAACCGTTCCTGGTGAAGGTGTGTTGTCGATTCAACTTCTGCATCATCCGAATCTCATCGGCCACTCCATTGACGAAATCTTCGCCAACAGTGAGCAGCCACCTGTCTATGCACTCAGTCGTGGCGAGAAGATGATGTGGAATCCGGAACCAAGTGTTCAACTTCGTTACGATGATGTCTTGATCTGCTATGGTGAACTTGAATCCTTGCGAGCAACACTGCGTAAGGCTGTATTGATGTCGCCACCGATCACAACGGACTCGCCTTCGAGCGAAGAGACCAACGCTTGATTCGCGTTCGGGATTTCATTCAACAGATTCATATGGATGAGTGCTAACTGCACTCTGTCCGCAAGGACACGGGATGCACTCCGCTTCGGCGGAAAACAACGGCGCTGATGCCATATGGAGAGAAAACACACACAGCCGAAGGCTCGACGACCGAGCCAGCTTCGTCTTACAGACGAGGACATTCAGCTTCCTCCACGTCTCGTTCACATCCAGAACCTTCCATGGCTGGATTGTTACGATCAACAACTGCGTACGGAGAACAAATCCGAGAACACGCGCAAGACCTACCTCAACGGTCTTCGGGCCCTTGTCGAAACAACCCTGCCTGGAGAGAACGTTCTCTCTGAGCACGACCTTGAATCAATGGATGTGGCAACACTCGCTCAACGCCTTGAACCTCTCAACGGTCGAATCGATCGATGGACCCATTCGATGAGCGAATTAAGTCCATCGACCTACAATGCTCGTCTCGCAGCTGCTCGCCACATGATCAAGTGGCTCGGTCATCGATGGCCAGACCACCTCGTCCGTGCTCGAACGGGACGCAAATTGCCACGCACGCTCACTCGACGAGAATTGACTTCGGTGATTGAAGCGGCCAACACATCTGAGAACGCCATCGCTTCCGTGGTCGTGACCGTCTTGCTCGATACGGGTATGCGCGTTTCAGAATTATGCAACCTCAATCTGTCCGACATTGAACTCGAAGGATTGCATGCGAAAGTTATCGGAGGGAAAGGTGACAAGGACCGTATCGTTTTGTTCACGCAACGTACCAAGAACTGCATCGATGCCTATCTTCCGATACGTAATGCACGTATTCGTGATGACGATTTACCGTTCCTCCTCAATCAAGCAGGACGACGTTTGCAACCTCGCGGTGTGCAACGTCTGATGGATCAACTCGCTTTGGAAGCGAATCTACCGAAAGGAAAACTCACACCGCACGTTCTTCGCCACAACTTTGCGACTGGGCTGCTCGAGCGTGGAGCCGATCTTGTGACCATTCAGCGACTGCTTGGTCACACCAGCATTGCAACGACACGCGTCTATCTCGACATCTCCGACCAAACCTTGCGAGA
>JAAXIR010000215.1 GCA_012270265.1 Candidatus Poseidoniales archaeon | reverse complement strand
AGATCGATATCAACAGACACGTGCACGTCCGTTCCTTTGGCTTGTTGCTGTGGAGGGCGTTGTCGTTGCTGGAAGGGATTCTGTTGCTGCCCTCCGAACATTTGTCCAATCAAATCCTCGAATCCGCCACCCATTCCACCGCCAAAGGGTGAGCGACCGCCTCCACCAAACATGTTCTCCATGCGCTTCTTCTGATCATACTCTTGGCGTTTTGATGCATCACCAATGGTCTCGTACGCAGCCTGAACTTCCTTGAATTTGGCTTCAGCAGCACTGTCATCGGGGTTTCGATCGGGGTGGTATTTGCGGGCGAGTTTACGGAATGCACGCTTGATTTCAGCGTCCGATGCATCGCGGGAAACACCCAATGTTGCATACGGGTCTGGTGAAGCCATACACACATTGGATACGTTCACCCCTCATCAACTCTTGCCGAAATTTTCAACAAAAATTGACTCTGGATTCGATGGAAGCGGTTATAATGGGTGGTTAGGTCGGTTAGAAAGCACGAGGTTGTACCATGTCTGATGAAAAAAGCGAATCCCGCTCATTTGAAGATGTTGTTCAGGACCGCCAAGACTGGATTGAAGCCCAATTCCGCAAGATTTCTCGCGGCTCTTGGGCTCGAATCATTCGAATGGCTCGAAAGCCAACTCCTCAGGAGTTTAAGCAAACAAGCATTGTTTGCGGCATCGGCCTTTTCGTTCTTGGTGCGATTGGATTCATTCTCCTAGTCGTCATGGACAACTTCATTCCTTGGTTGATTCACGATGTATTCGGAATCTGAGGATGAGGCGGTGGGATCATGACTGAAGCATTTATCGCGTTTGTACGATTTGAAGAGAAACTCTTGCTCTTGAGCAGAGGCAAAGATGACAACGATTTCCCAGGGCTCTGGGACGGTGTTTGGGGCGTTGGAGATACGCCAGAAGAAGTTCTTGCACGTGTTTCCGAAGCAACAGGTCTCCCTCTCGATACACTCGAGTACATCGGAACCGGACCAGAACGTGGAATCGACATGGGCCGAAACTTGGTCGATGTTATGCCAATTCTCGTAGCGACCAGCTCCGAAGAAGTTACGCCTGCTGGCCGATACGTTGGCTACGAATGGGTCGATCCTGGTACACTCCAAGACAAGAACTGTCTTTTCTCCAACATGGATATGGAAGGTGCAGACAAGTTGTTCCGTGAAATGTACGGTTCCGTTGGTTCGTTCCTGTACATCGTCAAGACGGCAATTGGTTCTGAACTTCGCGTTGCTGACGAGATGTACGCTCGTCTCCACGGTAGCGGTTCATTGACTGCGCTTCAAGGTGAAATCTTCTCCGTACTTCACCCAAACAACATGCGCGGATACGTCTTTGTTGAATCCAGCGCACTTCACCACGTCGAGAAGTTGATTGGTCGCTCTGGTGGCCGTGATCCAACCGCCCGCCGTGGAATTTCGCCAACACCGCTCAAGAACGCAAAGCAAGTTCTTCCTGGTGAGGCGCCTCTCATGGACATTCTCCCATACCTCGAGCCAAAGGCTGTTACCTCTGGAATCGAAGTCGGTTGCATCGTTGAGATTGTCTCTGGTGCATTCAAGGGCGAGAAAGCTCGTGTCACCAGTGTTTCCGAAACCAAGGAAGAGGTCAGCATGGAATTGTACGAACAACCTATTCCAATGACGCTCAACATGCGCGGTGACCACGTACGTGTCATCGACCGTGTCGGTTGAAGTTCCATCATTGGTGTTGGTCAATGGCGACATACGACGCGAAACGCATTCAATCGATTGGACGCATTCTCGTTCTCGCATCGATCATGGTCTGGTTCTATCGTCAAGATCTGATGTCCTTGAACGTCATCATTGTTCTTAATTTCATCATGAAATTCATCATCAACTTGGTTGCAAAGACATCTCTGTTCACCAAGAAAGAAGCAGATATCTCCATTGTATCGTTCAAACGCAAAGCGAAGATTTTCTCGTTGCTTATATCCATCTTCATGGCTGTCATCATCATCTCAGCCACGGCATTCCTAACCATGTCAGACCAAGTTGGAGGCGATGTTGGAGCCTACGATTCTCCGAATTATTACGATGGGAAATTCAATAACGTTCGACCAACAGATGTTGAAACCGGCTCGTTCATGGGTGTCCTCATGGACTACATGGTCGGCAATGCTGACCGATCACCAGGTGAAACGGTGCCAACCCAGTCTTACCAACAAGCCGATGTTGAGGAGGGTGCTGTACGCGTCACATGGTTTGGTCACTCAACAATACTCGTTGAAACGCATGATACGACGCTCCTTTTCGATCCAGTCTTTGGTTCGGACAATCTCAATCCACTTGTCTTCGGACCAGCACCGTTTGATTATGAGCACATCTACCAAGTTGATCAATTACCAGACATCGATTACGTCTTCATCTCGCATGATCACTACGATCATCTCGATATGACAACGATTCAATCACTGGGCGACTCGATGTTCTTCGTTCCTCTCGGTGTTGATGAGCATCTCAAAGTCTGGGACATTCCTTCCAACCAAATCATGTCCTTTGATTGGTACGATGAAGCCAACATCACAGAAGACTTCCAAATCGCACTCACCCCTTCGCAACACTTCTCTGGCCGTGGCCTCAACAGAGCTGCTGCTCTTTGGGGCTCATGGGTGGTTGCGATGGAGAGCCATTCGCTTTTCTTCAGTGGGGACAGTGGCTACAGTGAGGAATTCAAAGAAATCAACAACCGCTACGGACCGTTTGATATCGCCATCTGTGAAGCTGGACAGTACAACGAGGCCTGGGATCAAATCCACATGTATCCTGAACAAGCTGTCCAAGCAGCCATCGATCTCAATGCAACCACCATGCTACCCATTCACAATACGAAATACATCCTTGCGCTACACGAATGGGACGATCCCCTTGAACGCGTCTATCAGGAAGGAAAACGAACAAATCAGCACGTATCCACACCAATGATTGGTGAATCGTTCATTCTTGGAGAACCGATGGAAGACAACCCTTGGTGGAGAGAAGTTGCAAAACACAATCCATGGTTCCTCAAGACGAGCACAATCGTAGGGTGGTTATTGCCACTTCTCTTCTCAGCTGGAATCGGCATGATTGTTCACGAACGCTTCCTACCTCAATCTGAAGAAGAGTGAATCGGAGGGTAGCGAGTGATTCGACCCACTGCAACCCCTATGATGAAGTCAAAAGGAATCAGTGGGTTCGTGCATTGACCCTATGATTTGGCATGAGAATGAGTTTAACCACATTGCCCGCCATACATTAACGAACAAAGTAACCATGGGACTCCATACTTCATCAGAATGAAAATTCCAACGATGGGGAGAGAGAGCAATATAATCCGGAACAGGATTGATTTCAGATCGGGTTCAGGTGGAACCGAAGGAATCTGTTGTATCATGGAGTTAACCTCCTCGTTTTGGCTTATGTTAATTTCTCCTACAAACCAAGAACCAATGAATCAGAGGGGGCCCTCTGCTTAGACGCCCTATCATAGGGTACCCTATGATTTACTAACTGCGAATTCAAAATCACTCCCCAAAAAGAGGTGTGGACGAATCATTCGGGACAAACCTTAGATGGACGCCGTTGAAAAAAGCAGCATGGAAGAATTGTCCAAGGTTGGTATTGATTCGAAAAGGACCACAGCTGCAAGC
>JAAXIR010000166.1 GCA_012270265.1 Candidatus Poseidoniales archaeon | reverse complement strand
AGAAGGTTCTCATTTTGTGGAGTGTTGATTACCACAGCTTCTGGCTTGACCGGCCTTTGTTCCGTGGCTTCCCCGTCGTTCTGCACGAAGGCTAATTTGCTGTTAATTTGATAAATCCATACCCTGCAAACACACTCTGAGTGGTTTTCGCAGTGTATTGAAAGTCAGGTTCATATACCACATCACACTCGCAACTATGTAACCTCGGGTTAAGTAGTGGTGGAATCGATGGCTGGTGACGACTGGGAAGAGAAGATGTTGGATCAACTCGAACGCCTTCTTTCCAACATGGGCATGAACATGTCCAGAGAACAACTGCGCTCCCTCCTCCAGCAATTCCGCTCCCAATTTGAGAAGATGGGTATCGATGAAGAGCGCATTGCAAAAGGTGATGTGAACTTCAATTTCGATTTGAGCAATCTGCAGAATTTCTTCCAGCCAGGCATGGATTTCAATGAGCTGTTCAAGAACATGGGTGTTGACGTTCGTGTCGATGCTTCCCCTGTCGAAATAGAGACGCCTGAGGGTGACGAACAAGACGACATGGTGCTACCAGCGGACGACGTCTACCTCGAAGGATGGAACATGACCATCACCGTTGATTTCGCAAAGAAAGAACTCGAGCAAGATCAAGTCGAATTGAATCTTATCGACGGAGGCATGCTCGTTGAAGTTCATCGAACCACACAACTTGCACCCGTTGCACGCATCGAACTTCCACATGCTTGCGAGGACGTTGTTGACTTTACGCTCAACAACGGCATCCTCGATATTACACTGCGATTGATTCCTCCAGAGGATGCCTTCGCAGCACTTCCACCATCGGACGATGGTGACGATACCATTCCCCTAACCGGCGACATTGCCATCGACCTTGCGGACGATAACGACGATGACGACGATGATGGAGGAATCCCAATTCTATGAAAAGGAGATGAACAACATGAGCAAAGTAATCGGAATTGACCTAGGAACAACCAACAGCTGTGTAGCGACCATCGAAAACGGAGAGCCCGTCGTCATCGCTAACGCAGAAGGCGCACGAACAACCCCTTCCGTCGTTGCATTCAGCAAAGACGGTGAACGCTTGATTGGTATCACAGCCAAGCGACAAGCGGTGACCAACCCAGACCGAACCATGATTTCCGTCAAACGTCACATGGGAACAGACTGGAAGACCGACATCGACGGGACCAGTTACACGCCGCAAGAGATCTCTGCGTTCATTCTGCAGAAGTTGAAGGCTGATGCTGAGGCCTACCTCGGTCACGAAGTGAAGCAAGCTGTCATTACATGCCCTGCTTACTTTACAGATGCACAACGAAAGGCAACCAAAGATGCTGGACGAATTGCTGGCATGGATGTTCTACGTATCATCAACGAGCCAACCGCTGCTGCTCTTGCTTATGGTGCAGACAAGGGCGATGACCAAACCATTCTCGTCTACGACCTTGGTGGTGGAACCTTCGACGTTTCCATCCTCGAGATTTACGACGTTGATGGACAACCACAGATCGAAGTCAAGGCAACCGCAGGAAACAACAAACTCGGTGGAGACGACTTTGACGAGCGCATCATTGAATGGTTGGTCAGCGAATTCAAGCGTGAAACTGGTATCGATTTGTCCAAGGACAACCAAGCCATGAGCCGACTCAAGGAAGCTGCTGAAAAAGCGAAGATTGAACTCTCGGGAACACAATCCTCGCAAATCAATCTCCCGTTCATCACCATGAAGGACGGCAACCCAGAGCACCTCGACATCACGCTCTCTCGTGCTCGATTCGAAGACCGGATGGCAACACACATTGAGGCCCCAATGGCTCGAGCACGACAAGCCATGAAAGACGCTGGCGTCAAGAAAGGCGATGTCGACAAGGTCATCCTCGTTGGTGGTTCAACACGTGTTCCTGCTGTCCAATCGGCCATCGAAAAGGAAACAGGAAAAGCACCGTACAAGGGAATCAACCCTGACGAAGCCGTCGCTATGGGTGCTGCACTCCAAGCAGGTATCATCGCAGGTGATGACGATGTTTCGGACATCCTCCTCCTCGACGTGACGCCATTGACGCTTGGTATCGAAACGCTCGGCGGTGTCACCACGACCATGATCGAGCGAAACACAACCATTCCTGCACGACGAAGTGAAATCTACTCGACAGCAAGCGACAACCAGCCTGCTGTTGAAATCCACGTCTTGCAAGGTGAGCGTGAGTTCGCTAAAGACAACGTGACACTCGGTCAATTCCACCTTACAGACATTCCTCCGGCTCCGCGTGGCGTTCCTCAAATTGAGGTTACCTTCGACATCGATGCAAACGGAATCGTCAACGTTAGCGCCAAAGACATGGGCACAGGCAAGGAACAATCGATCAAGATTGAGTCTCAAACCTCACTATCTGAGGAAGAAATCCAGGCAAAGATCGCTGAAGCAGAATCCTTTGCAGAAGAGGACAAGCGACGAAAGGCCAAGATTGAATTGCGAAACATGGCCGACCAAATCGTCTATCAAACCCGAAGAACGCTTGACGAGAATGAGGACAAACTCGATGCGTCCGATCTTGAACCAGTTCGAGAGAAGTTGACCGAACTTGAGGCGCTCGTCCAAGATGCTGATGGAAAACCAATCGATGACGAAGCCATGGATGAAGCTGCCATTCAAGCCAAGGTCAAGGAAGTTGAAGAGTCAATGCACGCCATCTCTTCCAAATTGTACGAAGCAGCTGCTGCAGAGATGGCAGAAGCAGAAAACAACGAGGGCGATGGTTCGATCAATGTTGAAGGCGATGACGTCGTCGACGCTGATTTCGAAGTTGTCGATGAAGAAGACTGAACATCGACCTTATGTGTAGGTCTCCGTTGGTGCGACCATGAGCGATGTTCCGATCCTTGAGGAAACGGACCGTACGACTGGACGGGACGCTCTTCGTAAGAACATCCAGGCCGCTATGGCACTTGCAGGAGCAGTACGCTCCACGCTTGGACCAAAGGGTCTTGACAAACTGCTCGTCGATGATGAAGGACGTAGCATGGTCACAGACGATGGCATCTCCGTCCTTGAATCTTCAATAGTTGATCATCCGAATGCGCTCATGCTCATCGCTGCGAGTGCTGCACAAGATCAAACGGTTCGCGATGGAACAACATCGACGGTTCTCCTCGCTGCTGAATGGTTGCAAAACGCATGGCATCTCGTCGTACAAGGTGTTCATCCTGCAACGATTGCTCGTGGTTATCGCATGGCAGAGGCGTACTGCAAGGAACATTTGGATTCCCTCGCATTCGAGGCAAGCCGTGATGATATTCTCTCTGCAACGATGACATCGCTTGCCGGTAAACTCCATCAAAAGATGCAATCCACCATTTCTGCGTGTGCTGTTGAAGCCGCTGAAGCTATTGTCATGGAATCCGATGGAAATGTGGTAGCAGATCCAACACGCGTCAAAGTCATCACGCGCAGTGGCCCTGCGCTTGAAGAATCCAAACTCATCACTGGTCTTGCCCTTTCAAAGAAACGAGCACATGTTGAGATGCCTTCTTCACTCGGAGCAGGGTCCATTCTCTTGGTTGATGGCGGCCTTGAACTCCGTTCACTTTCGACCGATGTTCAACTGAATGTTACGTCCATGAAAGTTCTACAATCCTTCCGAGATGCGGAAAATCAACCACTGCTTTACCAAGTCAAGATGATCGTTGACCTTGA
>JAAXIR010000202.1 GCA_012270265.1 Candidatus Poseidoniales archaeon | reverse complement strand
CATTAATTATGAAGAGGGTTAGAGAAACGTTTTCAATTCTAAACTAATAATGAATTCCCGAGGAGATCATCGAACATATGTCGGAGCATATCTCTGAGGAGGAGGAAGAGGAGGTCCCTGTTTCCTTCAGTTCACTCACAGAATCTCAAGAGGTTGCTCAAGCGCAAAGCAATCAGTTGAGTCTACGTCGTATCGACTGACGTTCCTGAGATTGATGTGTACTCAATCAAACGTTGCTCATACGATTCGAGCGTCATGGATTGCAACCCTTTGATACCAAATCCTTGCAAGGTGAAACTTGCAGCTACAGTTGCATGAATCAACGCATTTCGCAATTCATCGATTGCTATTGGACCACTTCCGGCAGCGAGATAGGTCGCTAACGTTCCTGCAAACGTATCGCCACAGCCTGTTGGGTCGACCACGAGATCGGTCGGAAAAGCAGGCAGAGCAACAATCTGATTACCATGGAAAGCGAGAACACCATGTTCACCTTTCTTGATGATGAGAATTGGAATGGAAGCCATGGCTTGGACATCCTTCGCAGCCTGAATGAGATTGTCGCTGCCCGATAGCATGGTCGCTTCCCCATCGTTGATGACGACAATATCAACACGTTGCATAGCCTGAATCCACTCTTCCTTTGCGATGGAAATCCACATATTCATGGAGTCAAGAATCGATGCACGAGTCGGCCTAGATTGATCAAGAACAGACAACTGAATGGATGGATGAAGATTCGCACAAAACGTGATTGTGGACGAAGTACCGTGTTCTGGTACTTTTGGCTCGAACGTTTCGAAGACGTTCAAGTGGGTTTCATGTGTTTCAGCTTGCGCCATGTTGCCATGGTACGAACCGACCCAGTGGAAGGTCGAACCTTCCAACACTTCAATTCCAGTTGTATCCAAACCAGCATTGGTCAGAGTAGCAAAATCATCCTCTTTGAAATCGGTTCCTACAACACCAACAAGTCCAACAGATTGTAGATTCATACGACTCTGATGGAATGCTGCCGCCAATCCGGCATAGGTTGCGGACCCGCCGAGCGTATGAGGTGCAGAGCCTTGTGGTGAGGTGATGCTATCGTAGGCTATGCTTCCAACGATGAGGACATCCATGCCATCACTTATCCGAGAAGCTCTTGATGCATATCGATGTACTGAATCGTGATGTCCCCGTTCATGAAGTCTTCTTCGTCCATAATTCTGCGATGCAATGGAATGAGGTGCTCAACGCCAGTTATCACCGTTTCATCCAATGCAGTACGCATACGTCGAATAGCATCTTCTCGGTCACGTCCCCAAACGAGGAGTTTCGCAAGCAAGGAATCGAAACATCCAGGCATCTCGTATCCGGGGTGTGCATGCGTATCAACACGAACACCGAATCCTGATGGGAAATGGCATTCCCACAGACGACCAGGACTTGGAATAAATTCAGCAGGATCTTCTGCATTGAGCCGACATTGAATGCTGTGACCTCGCCAGGTAATGTCTTCTTGTTTGAGCGGGAGTGCTTCTCCTTGAGCGACGCGAACACCGAGCTCGACGAGGTTGTGACCCGTGATCAACTCTGTAACAGTGTGTTCGACTTGGACACGAGGATTGACTTCAAGGAAGTAGAAATCACCGTTCGCATCTCGAAGGAATTCAAACGTTGCAAGACCCTTGTAGCCAACGGATTCTGCACCTTTGCAAACCAGTGAACCAATTTCATGGCGCTTTTCAGGCGTCAGCCATGGACCTTCCTCAACGAGTTTCTGGTGACGACGTTGAATGGAGCAGAATCGTTCACCAAAATGAATGGCATTTGTTCCATCAGCGAGAACTTGGAATTCGACGTGTTGTGCGCCTTGGATGTACTTCTCAACGAACACACGGTCGTCACCAAAGGCAGATTTTGCACGTGATTGACAGAGTTTCAATGCGCTTTCAAACTCGCTTTCCTTCTCGACGATTTGCATACCAATACCGCCACCACCAGCAGCCGCTTTGATGATGACAGGATAACCGATATCATCGGCTAGTGCAGATGCAACGGATGCCTCAGAAATGGGTTCTGAGGAGCCTTTCGCAGTTGGCAAGCCTGCAGCTTCCATGGCAGCTCTGGCTTCGATTTTATCACCAAGAAGCGTGATGACATCTGCGCTTGGACCGATGAACGTAATGCCTTCTTCCTCGAGCCTTTTCACAAAACCCGCATTTTCTGCAAGGAAACCATAGCCTGGGTGGACCGCATCACAGCCAATGTCTTTGGCTGCTTGCACTACTGCTTCGATGTCGAGATAAGCATCCAATGGATTGATCACATCACGGAAGGTTGCATCATCTGCGAGTTGAACTGGAAGCGATAATCGGTCTTCTTTTCCATAGATGATGGCCGCTTCAATGCCCATATCACGCAAGGTTCGCATGATTCGGAGGGCAATCTCACCGCGGTTCGCAATCAGCACTTTCTTGAAACCCATGGTCATTGGTAGTCCAAGGCATCCTATGAGCAAAGCGGTCATGATGCACGGGCACATTTAATTTTAATAAGTAATAACGTTGATATACGGAGAGCCCCTATTTCTGAGTAGGTGAGAACATGTCACAAAGAAAAACACGCCCAGCCAAAGAAGAAGATTTGATTGTACCAAACGGAAACCACGCCATGAATCCTGGCGATGGAACGCAATACGAATTGTACCCTGTCCTCGTTGACGGCATCCCTGCTATGGCAGGAATCGATGCGTTTGGAGGTTACAGTGAGCGAATTCGAATAGATTTCGAAATCCCTCATGATGCCTTAGGACCCGGATTTCAGACGAAATATTTCATGATCCGAGATGAAGAACCCGGTGTTTGCCACTGGGGCCACAACAATGAATCCTTCACCATAGAAATATTCGTTGATGAAGATTAGGATTGGCAAGAACCGCAGTAATCCAAACGCCGTCCACTTAGACGAGTGTGCGTGATGATTCCTTCGCATGCATGACAATTCAATCCGTCTCGTGTGAAGACGTAATGTCGTGCTTGGCGCCGGGACATCCCCTGTTGCCGAAGTAGATCGTAGAGGTCCTTGTCGACGGTAACGCCCTTTTGTTTGTAGGCCAATTGTGTGGTTGAAATCGCAGATTCCGCAAGATGCTCTTGTTCCTCTGCCGAGAGGGAGTTGAGTTTTCGCGACGGTTGGAGGCCAGCATTGAACAATATTTCACTTCGCAGATAATTCCCTACACCTGCAAGGAAGGATTGGTCGAGGAGGAGGTGGCACAATTGTCGGCCACCAAATTTCTTGTTCTGAATCTGTTCAAGCACGGGCTTGAATTCAATCTCTTCATCGGCAACATCTGGTCCTAAGCGAGAAATGTAGGGATGTTGCTCAACCTCCCACGGCTCGAGGAGTTCAATATCCGTCGCAGACCAAAGACATGCAACGTGTGTTTCAGTTTCGAGCTTTATGCGCAAGGATCGATTCGTTTTGCGCTCTTTACTGGTCTTTTTCTGAACGGTCCATCGCCCATAGAGTTGGTTGTGACTGTACAAAACATCATCTCCAACATGAATGAGCATCGCTTTCGAACGTGCTCTGACTCGAAGAACCTCTTTTCCTAAGAATCGATGCTCTTGGCCCCGAATCGTTGCATATGGGCATTCAACATGGGTGATTATTTGCCCTTCAAGTGCCCGGCGGATTGTATTCGCTGCCCGATGCATCTCTGGA
>JAAXIR010000089.1:1078-3733 GCA_012270265.1 Candidatus Poseidoniales archaeon | reverse complement strand
GATCGAGGAAGCTCGTCTCTGGAATCCGCGCGTTTCCGAGGAAAGCCTCGCAAAGGTTGGCCTCAAATGTGATCGAGAGTTCAGTATCTTGGCCCATCCAGCCGAGCACAACCAAACTTGCGAATCGTCCCATCAGCCACAAAACGAGTACTGGTGCAAGCCAGGAGAGTTTTGTCATCGAGATTAGCCATCGCCGAGTGAATGTTGCGATACCGATGTATTTTCGGCAAAATCGAGGATACAACCGCATGGCTATGAGCAAGCCAATGATGTAGAGCAGAATCGCAAGTTCAAGTCGTCGATTGAGTCGAACAATCGATTCTGGTATCATCATGACCAAGGTGAGCGGGATGGTCACGAGAAGTATCTGAAACGGAACTGCGAGGAGCAGCAATCCTCCATGTGTTGAAATCAATGAGTGCCCACGCATCATTCGACGGTTAACCAGCGTCGACAACGAACCGTGAGGGGATGAGGAGAAGGTCTCACGTGCTCGACGCAAACCGGACGCAGATCGGCCTCCTCGAGACATGCCAAGTGCTGCTTTCCATCCTCCTCGTTCCACAACTCGAATCGGCTGATATCCACCCATAACAAGAGCGAGGAAAAGAGCCAACATACCGTAACTTAAGGAAGCCGCCATAATCCAAGGGAGCATCTCTCGTTGGATACCGATGGTAATGTTCTCACCGGTCATATCGAGTTGAAGGAGATATGTAATGGAAAAGGCAGCCATCGGCGTCAAGAAGATTTGACAGAAAACCACGATGGTCAACCAGATACGGGCAGTCAATGGTCCACGTTGACTGGCCTGTCCCATACATCGGATGGATTCGAATGGTTAGACAAAGGTTCCCCTTGATTTGAGGAAGGTTTGGTCAATTTTTGCCATCTTCTGGAACAACCATCGGCCGACCTTCGCTCAACCATAAGCGGAACCAACCACGGAAGAATCCATCTTTACGTGGACGACCGAGATCAGGTCGCATCATATCTTCCAACTTCTTCGAACACGACTCGCATCGAACCGATTCAACCCACCATTGTGGTTGTGGGTGAGGACAACATGCATCTTCTGAATCTGCAATGTTCATCACCATCTGAAGCCGCTGTGCCATCTCGAGTGTACATGCTACTGGCGTTCCTCCAAGAAGTGCTTGTCCACGTGAAAGAAGCGTCCATCCACCTGCAAGGAACAGCCCATATCCAAAGGTGGATTGACCACCAAGAATGCTCAGGTATCCGAATAGGAGAGGGAGCAATGTTGTGTACGTTCCAAGTCGATGGAACCAGCGCATGTGGAGAACGCGTTGAGTGAGACGAGGTGAGAGTGGAATTGGTTCCGGATGTGGGGGGAATCCTTTGTTGAATCCAGAGGTTCGACAGAGCACCATGAACGGTACACGTGGGATGAGATGGCCCAGTAAAAATCCTGCAATCAAAAACAGAATTGCAGACAACATAAATTCCACTTCATTGGTTGTTGAGGCGCTTCAAGGTTGCTTCGACCTTGTCCATCCCTCGTGAGATGTCTTCCTGAGAGATTGTGAACGCAAAGCGAAGATGGCCTTCGCCGGACGGGCCAAATGCAGTTCCAGGGGAGCAAAGAACACCATCCTTGAGCAATTCCATAGCCAACTCTTGACTGTTCAATCCAGCGACCTTAATTTTCGGGAACACGTAGATCGAGCCTTTTGGTCGATGACATTCAACGCCTGGCATCGCATTGAGGCGATCGACGATGAGGTTGCAACGAGCATGGAATTCTTTTGCAAGAATATCCGGGTAATCTGAGGCTTTCTCCATTGCTTCCAAAACGGCATACTGCATGGCATCGTTTGAACAGGCTGTAATGTAATATTGCATCTTGATGACCTGCTTCATCGCTTCAATATTCGCTGACATGATGTACCCAATTCGCCATCCAGTCATGGCAAAGGTCTTCGAAAATGAGTTGATAAGGAGAACTTTGTCGTAATCAGTTCCTACAAACGATACGTGCTCGGAATCAAACACAATTCGATCGTAGACTTCATCGGAGAGAATCCACAAGTTGTGTTTCTTTGCGAAGGCGAGAAGTTCGTCCCTTTGCTCAATCGTAAGCGTTCCACCGGTAGGATTGGATGGGAAATTGTAGAGGATTGCAACGGTGTTCTCGTCGACCATGGACTCAAGATCTTCGATTGTAGGGACAAATTCATTCTCGAACAAACATGGATAATATCGGCTCTCACCACCGCATAGGGTGACGTCAGGCCCGTAGAGGGGGAAGTATGGTTCAGGCAGAAGGACGTTCTTGCCAGGGTCGACCAACGTCAAGAACAGGTTGAGCAGTGCGTTGGTACCTGACATGGTAATGCAGACATTGTCTTCGGAAAGGCCTGACTCAAGATGGTGCCAGGATTCTGCAATTTTCGAACGAAGAGCAGGCAGACCTGCTGTTGTCGTGTATTTGTTCCGGCCATCAAGCATGGCTTGATGGAAGGCTTCGATAGCGATTGGAGGAGGTTGGAAATCTGGCTCACCCAAGCCAAAACTGATGACGTCGTCGCCAGCTAAATCGAACATTTTCCGAACGCCAGTCGGTTGGATGGCTAGAGCCCGTTGGCTAAAGTCAGCCACGATCATCACCACCTTCTTCTGGCTCGATGATGG
>JAAXIR010000089.1:0-1068 GCA_012270265.1 Candidatus Poseidoniales archaeon | reverse complement strand
CTGTCATCAACGACCTCTTGTTCGGTCGCTCGCGGGGGAACGTACGTTGCATTCTTACTCTCGTACTCGTCACCATCTCCACCGAGAAGAATGATCAGAGCGAGAACCAACAGTGCAATGGCCAGACCAGCCATAATCAATTCCTGAACGCCGTACTCCTCTTTTGGTGTTTGTCCGTCCCATGTTCATGCAACGGTTGTTGCAACCATCAAGGATTGAACGCCTTCATTGTTGACTGCTCGAATCTCCACAGTTCGGTTTCCTTCCATGAGTTTCGATGTGTCAAGAGCGACACTCCAGTTGAAACGTGCAAAGGGCCCGAGCGTCTCAGCATCTTCATCGAAGGTTGCAGACATCCATTCGCCTCCGTCAATTCGGTATTCAACCGCAGAAACGGCGCTGACCTGTCCCCAAGCAAGACCTGACAACGTCGTGATTCCACCCGAGGTGTTGCTGTCCATGATGTGGACTTGTGTTGTGACATCGACTTCGCCAGTCAAACCTTGGTACTTGAGGTCGAACGACATGGATACAGCCGCATGCGCATCAACCATTCCGAAGCCAAAGTCACGGTTCCAAAACGGATCAACGTCGGGAGCGGATGCTCCGCCTCGTCGCTCAGCGGTGAGTTTGAGAATCTCCTTGATTTCTGCTGGAGAAAGGTCAGGATTGGCTTCAAGCATCATTGCCATGATACCTGAAACAGATGGAGTAGCATACGACGTGCCAGACCCACGGCCTGTGTATCCGTTCGAACTTGCATCGCCACCGATGAAGTTGTTGCAACCACCAGACGACACACAGCCTTCTGCTTGAATGATGTTGGAACCTGGCGCTGTGACCTCAGGCTTCAACTCGTTGAGCGGGTTACCGTCACCATTGTCCCTACGAGGACCACGTGAAGAATAACCAGCAATGGTGTCGTCTTCTCGATCAATCGTGTTTTGATCATCGGTAGCACCGACTGTGACGGATAGGTCCGATGAGCCCATGCCAGAGAGGCCATCGTTGTCAGGACCATCGTTACCTGCTGCAACACTGACAACAACACCAGCGATCATGGATTCA
>JAAXIR010000221.1 GCA_012270265.1 Candidatus Poseidoniales archaeon | reverse complement strand
TTCCATCCGCAACAGAAGCGCTTACCCAAGTCAAGTCGCCGATCTGGATGTCTGGAGCTCTAGTAATGGAATCAGTAAAGGCATCCCAAACGGAAGCGACCGGGAATTGGTCGGTAAAATCGTCAAGTGGAGCAATGCCGTTCTCATACGCCAACCGGATACCGTCCGATGTGATCTGCGGAATCGTTGCAAGGTTGGACAATTCCACCAACGAGATGCCCCAGTTGTCCATCGTGGTTGTGTCAAGGTAGTTGATACCTGCAACAAAGTCGATTTGAACCGCTTGTTCGTCAAACAAATCCACCTTGAGATGGAGCGTTACCGCCTCTTCGTTCGGGTCGAGCTCAACAATGGATGTCGTCGATGTATTGCGGTAGCCCATCGTCAGACTCACAGTCTGGTCGGCGCGAGATGCCCCTGCGCCTGCGTTGAGGTTGTCGACCGTCCATTGGCCAACGCAAGCTGCAGGCAGACATGCTGGTGGTTGAATCGAGCCATTGCTGTCAACACCGACGATGGCTGCATAATCAGGAGGGCTGATGGAGAAGGTCGATGCATGACCTGGTTCAGCAAACACGCTGAATTGCGTCGTGAGTTCTGAACCCATAATCAAGAGACCTTGGTAGGCTCGTTCAAGATCGAGATCTGAATTTTCAAGCAGATTGAAGGTACTCGTTGACAGCTCAATCTCAGCGATGGTTGAGAAGCAAATCGGTGGGTCGAAAGCGTTGTTTTCCGTCACGCCTGAACCAGAATCATACACGGAATCTTGTGTTGCATCGGTTGTGCATACCTCGGAAGAACCTGCTTCTGTGTAGATACCATCGTACTGCGTGTTGATGGCTGTAACCGTACCAAAACCACTGGAAAGGAGGTCATGGATGGTGTCTTCAACCTCGACCAACATCTTGTCACCAACTGTCCCAGTACCATCATCGTAGGCGAAATACGTTCGAATCATGTCTGCAGGAATCCCATCGTCATCATCGAGACCATCTGCTGCGAGTGCTGCTTGTGTGGTCGAATCATCGAGACCGACCTTACTGCGATCGAATTCGCGAACTGCCCAACTCAACGTCATGTGGATGGTTGATGTATCTTGCAAATCAAAATCATAGGTTCCACGAATCCAATCTTGTTGGAACGGCGTTCCATCATCGCTTGAATCGTAGTCGTCGCAATCGCTGAATCCAGGGACGCTATCGCAGGTCGTCATACCGTCAGCGGATGCAAGAGGTGCAAGGAGTGGCGTTGCGAAAAGTAACGTCAAACACAGTGTCAGAAACCGATTTCTCCATACTGCACGTTCTTCCATGAAGTTCCAACGGACCGAAGACCTTCAAAGGACTTCCCCCTAGCAAGACTGAAGGCGTCCTTATGGTAACGAAACTGTGTCTTCTTGTTCCGCTTGCATCGGGAGAAGAGGTTCGACAGGTTCTCGTCGAACAAGAATGCCTCGACCGAGCGTTCACGCCAAGACGTATCGGAGATGAACTCGCCTTGCCTGTTCACAGAGGCTTTCTTCCCAATGCAATTGATTTCGAGCATCGACTCGAACAGGTGGACGTTGAACCAGCACCACCTGCGATTGACCCGCACAGCCGACTGTACACTGCCATTGCATCGTTGTCAGGTGTAAGCGATGCTATGTTGCAATCCATTCCGAAAAAATGGGAACGTCTTGATGACCTCATCCTCTTTCCAAAGGATGCGTTTCAGCAACAAGGCTGGGAATCCCTCATTCTCCAACATCCAGATTTCTTTTCAGTTGTTGCACATGCTCTCAACGCTGCGCGTATCGGGCGGCAACACCCCATTGCGGACGATCAAATGCGTTCTGCTCAGGTCGAGTTGCTCTACGGGGAGAATGGATGGGTGGAAGTGAAAGACAACGGACTTGTCTACGGGTTTGATGCAATGAAGGTCATGTATTCGTCTGGAAATGTCACAGAGCGTCATCGAATGGCGACGTTGCAAGCAGAAGGAGACATTGTCATCGATGCATATGCAGGCATTGGCTATTACACAATGCAACTTCTTGTTCATGCCAATGTTGGCCATGTACATGCTTGTGAGATCAATCCAAACAGTATCCATGCTCTCGAATGGTCGGCAAATCAGAACAACGTTCAATCCAGATTGACGGTCCATCCAGGCGACAATCAGGTCACGTTGCGAGAACTCAAAGGAACCGCAGATCGTGTTCTCCTCGGCTATTTGCCAAGTTCAGAACCAACTTGGGAACCTGCGATTCAATCATTGAAGGAAACGGGAGGAACGCTCCATATTCACATGAATGTTGAGGAGGAGGGAATCGATGCATGGTGTGAAGCTACCATGAACAAGTGCCTGCAATTTGCGAGCGAAGCTGGTCGGAATTGGGAAGTTGTTTCCCATCACCTCGAGAAGGTGAAGTGGTACGCTCCTCGAATTCGTCACGTCGTCTTGGACGTGTCTTTCTCTTCGATCAATTCGGCTTCGTAAATCGTGGCTTCTTCTTCGGAATTGTTCTTGATGATTACGTAGCCAATACCAAGAGCGACAAAGACAAACAATCCAGCGAAGACAACGGTTGTTCCAACACTTGATTCCGTTTCTTCCGATGAAGTTTGCATCGAAAGTTCACCATTTGGGTCGGCGACACCGATCATCGTAATGCTGTTGATTTTGGTTTCGTAAACAGGACGTCCTGCCGTGGAAAACGGATTGTCCAAATCGGTGCCTGTAGGGTCATCCGATGTTGGAACTTCAGCAATCGCACGCACGTGGCTCATACCATCGCGAACAATGCCGAAGGTTGCGTATCCTCCATCATCTCGGTTTTCAGGGTCCAAACCATGCGCTTCGGTTTCCGCAATGTACCATTGTGAATCAGCAGAGTCCTCTTCGGTTCCTCGAGCCATTCCAATGGCTCCATCAACATGGCTGAGGTTCTCATTGTGTTCGAGTGGGATGGTTTCTCCAGTCCCTCCACTTCCGCATTGTGCAGGCAAACCAGGGACATAGACGCCATTTGCTTTGCATTCAGGATCACCTGATTGTGTAACAAAATCGTTGATGACGCGATGGAAGAAGATACCATCATAGAGTCCATCTTCAATGTGTTCGATCATGTTTTCAACAGTGATTGGAGCCCATTGAGGAAACAATTCGATAACGATCGTTCCAGCCACGTGGCGCTGGAAGTGTCCGGGCGTGTATGTCACATCAATCGCAATAACTGGATCTCCAAAGTACGAATACTGCATGGGCGTGTCTTCGACGACAGGGCCATCTGTCCACGTTGCTGGGTCGATTCCGTTGCTCTTCCAAGCAGGTTCTTCCTCACCAGTAACGGTCACTGGGAGAAGCAAGAAGACCAGGAGACATGACAAGAGCGTCCTGTATCGTGATGCCTTGCCCATGATGGATGGATAGCCCGCCCAGTCCTCAATCATTTGCCGCAGGCCGTTGCTCATTGAGGCAGTTCTCAAGAATCGATTTGAATTCATTCAATGCAGAGCCATTTGCAATCACTTCTGAAATGTCAAAACCCAATGCGCTCGCTTGAGCATGAACAAGTTCCATGGTATCGGCTGGGCCTTGACCTCTGAGACAATCAATCGATTCAGCAATTTCATGACTATTTCCAAGCATAAGGCCAATTGGATGATCCATTTGCGTCAGTTGAGCCGTCACATCCATTCCAAGTTCAGAACCAACCCGCACCATGGATTCTGCAAGTTTTCGTGCAT
>JAAXIR010000111.1:3422-3759 GCA_012270265.1 Candidatus Poseidoniales archaeon | reverse complement strand
CCAACGCCCAGGAGTGCGAGGGCATGCACCGAATTGCCCTGGCATCATCACTCCAGGCGAGAACGGGGGAGCCAAGATTGGAATTATGCCCGGGCATATTCACGCGAAAGGACGTATTGGTATCGTTTCAAAATCGGGTACATTGACGTACGAGGCTGTTGCTCAAACCATGAGCATTGGTGAAGGACAATCCACCTGTGTCGGAATTGGTGGAGATCCTGTCAACGGGACCGGGTTCATTGATTGTCTTGCAGCCTTCGAAGCAGATTCGCAAACCGAAGCCATCGTCATGATTGGTGAAATCGGTGGAAATGCTGAGCAAGAAGCTGCCGCATGG
>JAAXIR010000111.1:1530-3412 GCA_012270265.1 Candidatus Poseidoniales archaeon | reverse complement strand
CCCCCAGGAAAGCGAATGGGGCACGCTGGTGGATTCGGCTGTGGTGGAAAAGGAACAGCTGAAGAGAAATTTGCAGCCTTCGAAGCTGCAGGAATCGCTTGTGCAAAGGATCCATCCGAACTTGGTGCAGTTCTTCTCGAAGCCTTGAAGAAAGCCGGATTGAGAAACGAGTGATATGAGCGAAGAGAGAAGCAAGGAACTTCTCGCTCACTATGCTCAGAATCCAATTGACTTCTCATGGATTCCATCTCCAAATCAGCACTCCTACCGTTGGAGAACCAACAAAGGTCGCTGGGTAACTGCCCGTCGACGTATTCGAAACCACCAGACATTAGCGAAAGCTATTGGAAAAGATGCAGTCAGCGATCTCTACATCTCAACCTCAAGATGGCTCAACCCAATCGACCTGCCGCGTCTTCGTGATAAAGAACGACCACATCAAATCCTCCTTGACCATCTCATTGGCTTTGACATTGATGTGGCTCCATTGAGTCTGAAGAATCTCGAACAAGCGAGAACCACTGCCATTGGTCTCCACAACTATCT
This sequence comes from Candidatus Poseidoniales archaeon, assembly GCA_012270265.1. Classification (GTDB taxonomy): domain Archaea; phylum Thermoplasmatota; class Poseidoniia; order Poseidoniales; family Poseidoniaceae; genus MGIIa-L2. The sequence goes on along the minus strand of JAAXIR010000111.1, from coordinate 2,866 downwards.
CGCTTCTGATACTTCGATGGAGTTTTTGATTTGTTCTTTTTCAGGGAGCAAGGGATTCCATCTGTATTACTCGGATTTGGAAAGGGATAAGTTTGCCATAGAGGATCCAAAAGAGCGAGAAGAAGCGGTCAAGACGTCACGTAAACAATTGCTTACTCAAGTTCTTGAAGAGGGATATAACGTTGACGAACGAGTTACGGCGGATACGAGGCGCATCATTCGTTTGCCCGGTTCGATTCATGGAACCACTGGCTATCAGTGTACGGTCCTTGGGTTAGAACAACTGGAAAAGCCGTTGAAAGATTTGCTTGAAGACATTCCACGCATTGAATCTGCTCAAAAAATCCCTAAACGGGCACGAATGTTGAAAAAGAAGGCCAAGAAGAAGAAATCAAAACAACGGAAAACAGTTGCCGATACACGAGCAGTACAACAGTACATGGTGGAAGCAAGCACGCACGTACCCGGAACAAAAGATCGCTCAGTCATCATGTTGTGGCTACCCCTTGCATGGGGTTCTGGCCAAAAGGCATTGGAAACTGCATTGAATATGATCAATGAAGAGAAATTGGGACCTTGCTCGTTTTGGCAACAAGGTGATCGTATCCTGATGCTTTGTCCATTGGCTTTACCTCGGGCTCAAGTTGTCAAACTGTTCACCTCATACAAAATGAGCAAGCGTGCAGCGATTCTCAAGGAACGCGAGCACGATTGGATTCGGATCACGAATACTATGTACGAGGATGCGGATTGGCAAGATGAACTACAGCCAATCGGTCTTTATGGAGATGAAGTAGGCTCAAAAACGTCTTTTTCTTCTTCCCATCTTGAGCTTGAGAGGAGAATGGGCATTCCTCGTCAGGTTCCATCCTCTGCAACCTTCGCTGGAAATCAAGAACCGACGTTACGAATCGCTGTTCGGGAATGATTCTTTATATGCGTACAGTTGAAGCATCATTTGTCTCCAATGGAGTCTTCGGACAATGACATGCACCTGCTGGGCAGGTACGGGTAGACTCAATCGGCCATGGCGCTTGGAGACGGCGCCATGGCCATCTTGAGGTGAAGCGATGACGGAACAAAAAAAATCCAGGTTCGGATCCTTGTACCTGCTTGGACTTGCTTTGTTTTTCTTTGGAGGGGACTTCGATATAATGGTCTATCTCGGTATGTTTACAATCATCTTTACAAGCCTCGCACACCTTATTTTCAAGATTGTTACCCTCCAGGAAGGATTCAATGCTGGAACTCAAGGCTATCCTCAAGCAAGGCGGCCTATGTTCAGTTCCCAGCGACAACGAGCGAATTCAATTTATGATAAACTCATTAGGAAAAT
>JAAXIR010000111.1:0-1520 GCA_012270265.1 Candidatus Poseidoniales archaeon | reverse complement strand
GATGCGCACCGCTGCTTTTGCCTGTGGTTCCAATGGATCTCAAGGCTTTCCACAAGCAAGGCGGACGATGTTCAGTTCACAGCGACAACGAGGGAATTCAAGTTACGATCAACTCATTCGGAAAATGCAGGTTCGTGATTTGAGTGGAATGAGTGTCGCTCAAGCAGCCTCAACCTATGCATCGTTCTTCAAATATCCAGCCGTATCAGCCGAACCGTTCTTCTCGAATCCTTACGTGAGAGAAGTTCTCAATATTGGTGCTGCTCAAGGTAGTGCTCAAGTTAGTGCTCAGACCATAGCAGGGTCACCTTCTTCCACCTCTCAAGCAAAACCTACCTTAGATGCTGCTGCATTTTGGTCTTCTATGCCGCAATCATCGACCGAATCCACTGAGGTGTGTTCAAACCCGACATGCTCTACACCCGTAACGGTGTTTGACTTCCGATGTTACAAATGCAGGAATCGCTTCTGCTCAGCGTGCAAAGGTGACAAAATCACTTGTCCGAGTTGCTCATAGGAAAATTTGCTTCTCCTTGGTTGCATTCTTTGGCCCGAGATTTTGCTGTCGAATGGCTTCAACACGCAGTTTACCTTCAGCACTGTGCGCATAGAACAATTCCGCTGGACTGATGAACTCCTGCCAATACCGCAAGAACACATCTGCATCTGCACGTTTGCCAGCCAATATTTTTGGGACAGAGTGATACATTACAAGTTTGGACTCGATTGGGCGGAAATATTTCGCCAAAACCTCTGGTAGAATTTTGGTCAACCAAGTTTCGCTAAAGAAACGCGAGTGTCGAGATATGACATATCTCGGATTTTCCAAAGGTCCGAGGACCTCTCCGAGTGCTTCTGAGAAGATCTTGGATTCCTCTTCAGTGCTGTTGGTGAGGTGCATCCTCATCCAACCGCCTCCACGGTCACCGCCAGATGCTCGGCATGTGTTAGAAATGTGTCCTGTATGAATCAGACTGTTTGAAACGACCAATGCCATCGCTTGCACGAGTGATTGTCCACTCCACACACTTTTCGATGAGAACTTAAATCCTGGCCCTAGTCCAAAGTTATCGTCGTTTGGCATCGTCTCGATCGCAGCTCTTGGATGTGCACGGAATGGTTGTCCAATGCGCCATAAATCTCTTGCTTTCTCCCGATTTCTGGAACGCATAAGCATTTCTTCATTGAACAAATTCATGCCTTCGCTGATTCCCTCAGGTTCAGCTTCAGTGAAGGCTGCGTGAACGTGTCCTACGCCTTTTTCGATCGCTCCATCATCACAAACGCCGTACAATTGTTTGTGCTTCTTTTCAAATCGAAGGTAATCTTTGTATCCATTGGTAAATTCATTCGCAAAACAAACAACATCCCAATTGTTGGCTACCTTTTCAGGCCAATCCTTGTCCAGTCGCATCGAACGACCTCGCAGTTGATTGATGCTCATGCTCGTTGTTACAGTGGTCAAATCAACGAGTACGTTAATTTTCGATGCATCCCATCCCTCGCCGAGAAGTCCACGC
>JAAXIR010000169.1 GCA_012270265.1 Candidatus Poseidoniales archaeon | reverse complement strand
GGAGGGCTGAGGCCGGCTTTGCCTTGAGTTCGTCTTCCGTGAGTGCGTCTGCAGCGCGCATCTCGGCGAGGCTAGGACCGAGGGCCATCGAAACACCCTCTTGCAAGAGTTGGCTCTTGCGGATGACGACCGATCGGCAAGGATAGATGCTCTTGATTTGGTTCTGGATCTCGGATTCGAGCGAGCCATCGAGCATAGCAACCTGAAGCGAATCGTAGGTTGTCTTGGCAACGTAGCCACGTAGAACGTCTCGGGTCTTGGCACGGATGGATTGCTTAACAGAGGTCTGCACACGCTTTTGTGTGATGATCAACGGCTTGATTCGAACCAGGTAACCGTCTTCGGTGACAACGTCGAGAACGTCGTCAATCTTTCCACGGTATCGGCGGATCTGACGACGGATGTGGTTGGTTTGGTGGTGGTGACCGACGAAGGTAGTCAATGCATCTTGTCCGACTGTGTCTGTGACACGGAAACGGAGCATGACGTGCATCTTGGTGAAGTCACCGTTGAATTCTTGTTGGGTCATTTCATAGATACGTCCCATGATGTGCTCGTCAGACTCACCGATGGTCTCACCGATGTTCTGGTAGTTCCATGGATATCGAGGCGCTCGAATCGTGTACCAACGCTTGGTCTTCCACTTGTCTCTCTGCTTACGGGCTGCTGCTCGCGCTTTTGCGCTCATCTTCTTTGCCATGGCACTCATCTCGGAGGGGTATCTGAGGGGGCTACCCCTCTAGCGTTCCACCGACATACCTCACCTATATGAAGCAAATTGATGGAAAAGAAGAGCGGCAAACCTCATGACCTTGGCTCTGTAACGTCAATTCATGGGCATTCTTCACGTTCATGCAGCGGCAACTGCGCATGAATTGCAGGACATTGATTTGGTCACCCAAGCCCTGGAATGGTTGACCGAAACCGAGTGGAACGCCGACATGACGACGTCCTACCATGGACCGCGCGTGGCAATGCTTTCGACGCAGATCAAAAAGAACAAACAAATTGAATCGTTTGTTGAGAAGCTACGACCACATCATCCAACAATCTTATCAGAACTCGACACACGTCTTGATGAAAACAACGTGATTCATCTGCGACTGAATCTCGAATCCGTCATAGGACAAAGGGTCGAACTCATCTCATCCACGGACAAGGACCCTGTCATCAAGGTTCGAATCAAACTCGCCGTCTATCCTGGCCAAGAGATTGATGAGATTGCGACTGATATTTTCGGCTGACCTAAACTCACACGGGCGTCTGAACATCATTCAAGTAGTTGATAACAATCCCCAGTCTATGACTCACGTTGTCACCTCCGCATGCATGAACCACAAGTACCAAGATTGCGTCGCAGTTTGTCCTGTAGAAGCATTCCGTGAAATGGACACCTACCTCGTCATTGACCCAGACGAGTGCATCGATTGTGGCGCATGTGTTCCAGAGTGTCCTGTCGAAGCTATCTTCGCTGACACCGATGTTCCTGATGAAGAAGAAGAATGGATCGAAAGGAACGAAACTGAGGCTGCTGATGCACCCATTGCAGAAGGCGACTCACCAGTTCTTGGCTCCTGATTCAATCACGGTGCTTAACCAACCTTCTTGAAGGGGTAAACCTCCGAAGGGATTGATACTCATGACGCGTACTGACTTTACCCAACTTCGTCACGGAAGCGACCTCATCAAGCGTGGCTTTGCCCGAATGCAACAAGGTGGCGTCATCATGGACGTTGTTGATGCAGAGCAGGCGGCTGTCGCAGAAGATGCAGGAGCTGTTGCAGTCATGGCACTCGAGCGAGTTCCAGCAGACATTCGCAAGGCAGGCGGCGTTGCTCGTACAAGCCCTCCCGACATGATTCAAGGCATTCTTGACTGCACATCGATTCCAGTTATGGCCAAGGCACGTATCGGCCACGAAGGCGAAGCACGGATTCTCGAATCCATGGGCGTAGACATGGTCGATGAGTCCGAAGTTCTCACACCTGCTGATCCGTTCTTCCACATCAACAAGAAAGCCTACGAAATCCCGTTCGTTTGTGGTGCTACCGAACTCGGTGAAGCCGTTCGTCGTATTCACGAAGGTGCCGCCATGATTCGAACCAAGGGTGAAGCAGGTACAGGCAATCTCGTCGCAGCCGTCACGCACTCTCGACTCATCACGCAAGAAATCAAGCAAGTGCAGGCCATGGACGACGACCTCCTCGATGAAACAGCAGATCTCATCATGGAACGCTATCGAGTTCTCGCCAACACATCGAAACTTCCAGGAACCTATCTGGGAACACCATTTGGTACCATTGACGGAGACATGCATGCTTCCATTCGCTCGGTATTGGACGAGGTCACGACACTTGGACGACTCCCAGTGGTCACATTCTCCGCCGGAGGAATCGCTACACCTGCTGACGCATCGCACATGATGCGCATGGGCATGGATGGTATTTTCGTAGGATCTGGTATCTTCAAGTCCGACGATCCACCAAACATGGCGGATGCGATCGTCCTCGCAACGGCTCACTACGATGATGCGAGCAAGGTTGCTGAAGCTCAAGCCATGATTGAAGGCGACCCGATGAAGGGCGACGAGTTGGAAACGCTCGAGGTCCGATTGGACCAACGCGGTTGGTAATCATTCCAGCGGCGTATCGACACTCACATCACCGAGTGTCCATTTGAGTGTCTTGATGACACCTTCCAACGCTTTGAAGTTGCGAGCAGCATCTTTCATACCATCACGATCGCCACGCTCTCGACAATCTTCGAAAAAGTCCTTCCACTTTCTCATCTTCTTCTCAGCACGTGCGAGCATGGACTCAATTTCTTCCCATGTTCGGTCGTACGTACGTTCTGCTGCCATGGTGCTTTCTCTAACCCGAGGGTATTAGAACTCAGTGCCTGCAATCTATTTATCTCAAACGTTTTCGAGGCGCTCATTGTCACCCAAGATAACGTTCGAAGTCGAAACATCGCTCGAAACAATGGCACCAGGGGAGAGTATAACGTACTCCAAATGCACACCATCTTCAACCTTTGAACCGTTCATGAGCACACAATGTTTCCGCACAGAGTTTGCTCCAACAACTGCGTGGTGAGCGATATCGGAATGCTCCTCAGTGGCATCTTCGTGAACATGGGCCGTAGGATCGATGAAGGAGCCATGTTCGATTCGAGCACCTTCAGGAATTGGAAACGTAAGTTCATCCTTTCGTTCGATGAGAACGTTTTGTGCTCGAATCAATTCCGAGGGAGAGCCAACATCAAACCAAACACCGTTGATTGCTTGTGCATACATTGGCCAACCCATCTCGAGGAGACGTGGGAAGAGATCTTTCGAAAAGTCGTACTTCTCTCCCTCAGGAACCAATGCCATGACTTCAGGCTCGAGAATGTACAAACCTGCATTGATGACATTGCTGAACGCTTCTTCGGGCGTTGGTTTTTCCTTGAAACGTCGAATATAACCCTCACGGAGCGTGCCGTCAACATCACCTTCGTTGTTTGTTGACAAACCTACGATACCAAACGGACTTGGATCTTCAACTTCCCACAACGCCATCGTCGCTTTTGCACCACTTCGCTTGTGGGCTTCAAGCAATGCAGCAACATCGAAGGATGCGACAGAATCTCCAGAACCGATGATGACGGTTTCTGTGATTTCATCGAGCAAGAGGCGGACACTACCTGCTGTCCCCATAGGTGTTGCTTCTTGGTTGATTCGAGCAGTACGTCCATCTGCATTCCAGTTTTCGACATGAGCAGCGAGCAT
>JAAXIR010000290.1 GCA_012270265.1 Candidatus Poseidoniales archaeon | reverse complement strand
TCCTTGACCTTGTCCTTGACCTTGTCCTTGACCTTGTCCTTGACCTTGTCCTTGACCTTGTCCTTGATCGTTGGATTCGCCACCGCCTTCAGTGCCGCCATCACCAGCGCCCGCCTGTGACTCCTGGAAGTCTGGGTCGTATGCGTCTGGGATACCGTCACCGTCGGAGTCGGAGTACTCACCATCGTTCGGATCGGTTGGGAACGAATCGACGTTGTCGTTCTTGCCGTCGCCGTCGGTGTCAGCATTGTTTGGGTTGGTACCCATTTGGTACTCTTGTGCGTTGGTTAGACCATCGTTGTCAGAGTCCGCATTGCCGTCACCGCCGTTGGTTGGGTTGAGGCCATTGGCAACCTCCCAGCCGTCAGGCAGACCGTCGCCGTCGCTGTCTGCGTTGTTCATGTTCGTACCTTCAGCTTGTTCTTCAGCGTTGGTTAGACCATCGCCGTCCCAGTCTGCACCGCCATCGTTGGGGTCCAGAGGGTCAGATCCATCACCGCTTACAGCAGAGGCTGCTGATAGAGCGAGAAGGAAAGCCAAAAGCATGCTCATTGTCTTTGTCTTCGTATTCGTGTTCATTTTTCTTCACTTCCAATTTTTGTTTTGTTGTGTTTACACAGAGAACCCACTGTTCTCTCTTTCCGAACCAAAGGTACCCTGAATGATACATTCAATCTCGGGAGAGGTGCAGAGCATGCGCTCTGCTTGTGTAGATGTGAGAGGATTATGAACAACATCGAGGTCTTGCTGACGCCCATTGACTATGGCGCTATGCATCGAAATTGTTCTGTCAGATTGGTTGACTTTTTCCTCCAAATTCATCGCTTTTCACGGGGGTGTTCTTAGGGAACCCAGCGTTCCCTCTACCGTATACAAAAGTCCGAGACTATATGAAACCAGCGCCTTGAAACGTCAAAGACTACGAGGCGGAGGCAGGAGAACAGAGGCAGAATGGGAGAGGACGAAGCGTTCGATGGTTTCTGCTAGCTTTGCGCTCGATATTTTGTGAACCCGTTCAACACCGTGGCCGGATGCTGGTGAAAAGAGGTCTGCACCGTTGTCCTTGGCCAGGCGTGCAAGAGCGATTTTGGCCGCTCGAATAACATTGGATCCCTTGATGCGCACATCACCAGAACCCAATCCAAGCCTGTGTACAAGTGCACCTTGATACTCTCCCTTTTCTCGACCCATGGCGATCATCCCGAGGATAATAAATTGATTACGAATTGATGCATCCCATTGATTAAAATCATCGGGAAATCTATTCTGTAACGACTCCAAAAGGTTCTTTGTGGCTCCACTATACATTTTTATGTCGAATGCATCAGATTCTATGCGTTTTGAAAAATTAGCGTCATCTGGAATAATTTCTCCAAATGGTTTCCACATCATATCGTAGGAAAGCCAAGAATTTAATTTGGTTGAAAAGAAAGGATCAGAACCCCTCCAATAGTATGCACATCGTTGGAGAAGTTCAGGAGCGATCTCAGAGAACGATTGCGGGTCTTGATCGCTCAATGTTTTGAGAGCTTCAAGAAACCTTTCGTTTTTCTTTTTGGTGGAAAGGGCTTCAGCGTTCATTTCCATCAGTTAATCCTCCTTGTTTTTCATATAATAAGAGTCGTTCTTGTTTGTTTCCATTGTTTGCTTCATCGTTTGCACCCATCAAAGATAGATGCAGTCCACCGTTTGTAAAGGTGATACAGTCAAAATCGCTTCATCATGGAACGGTGAGGGCCTACGTTTGGTATTGAATACGGCTCATCGACGACTTTCCAACCCTGGGATTGATAAAACGGTATAGCGACCTCACGTGCTTGTAAAAAACCGCATACTGCACCAAATTGTTGAACAGACGCCTCCTCAAGTGCTTTGAGGACAACAGCTGCGAGACCTTTTCTTCGATGTGCTTCAAGTGTTCCCATTTGTCTGATTTGTATGGCCGGCCTATTGCTTGCATCAAGTGCAGAAAATGGCGGCGTCTTAGGTCCTGATTGTCCCGGAAAGTCGGATTGCGAGCCATTACTGCTGGCAGGAATAAGATGGCTTCGCCCAACAGCGACAATTTCTTGATCGAGTTCGATGTATGCGTGAATAGCCTCTGTATCATCGTTGAGAACCTCAGCACCTCGCTCAAATCCTAGTGGTTGCCGGAGGACTGCAAAGCGGCAGTCGTAGTATGCCGCCGTTGGTTTCCATTTTGGCCCTGCCAAGTGAAGCATGTTCTTTCGTAGAGCCCGTTTGTCATAAGACTGATTGATGAGGCGCGTTGAAATACAACATCTTGGTCGGAAGATTACCGCACGGATAGCAAAGCTTGGCCATGCCGGGGATTGCAAATCCTCTTACCTGGGTTCGAATCCCAGTCCGTGCTCCAAAAATCCAATCAAACGACAAACAATTGGAAAGTCTTGAAGAAGAATTGGTGATTCGCAACAAACTAGAACGGTGGAACAATGCCTGAAATTAGTCCTGCTTTCTCTCTCATTGGGCGTGGCTTTGCTGCCTATCTCGCACCTCCTTCTCCCGATGTTGTACGTTTCACAGTCGGCCAACCAGATTTTGACACACCAGATACAGTTGTGCAATCCGCCATCGATGCTCTCCAACGAGGCGAAACAGCATACACACGATCACAAGGTAGCGTCTCACTGTGCGAAGCTGTTTCGAAACACCTTGACACATTAGGAATCGATTCCAATCCAGACGATGTTGTCATTACGCCTGGCTGCAAGCAGGCTTTGCTGTATGCACTCATGACTACGGTAACGCCTGGTGATGAAGTTCTTCTCTTGGCTCCTGCATGGCCTTCATACGATGGAATGATCAGAATTTTTGGAGGAATTCCAGTACACGTTCCGGTTTCTCGGCCATCGTATCACCCTGACTTTGAAGCACTTGAAGCAAGTGTAACCGAACGGACGAAAGCGATCATGTTGAATTCTCCAAACAATCCTACTGGCGCTGTATACACGCCGGAGGAGATTGAAAAAATTGCAGCTTTTGCTGAAAAACACGATTTGTGGATTGTTGATGATATGATCTATTCGACACTTGTTTGGACCAATCATGATTACACATCGCCAATCAATTCTCCAGGAGGAAAGAACCGAACCATCACCATTGGTGGATGGTCGAAAGGATGGGCCATGACAGGTTGGCGTATGGGCTGGATCACTGGCCCGTCGGAGTTCATGGAAGCTGTCAAAACCTGCCAGACATCGGCTGCTACACACATTCCAACCTTCCTCATGCCAGCAGGCGAGGTTGCACTCGAACTTGAAGAAGAAACCGAAGAAATGGCGAAATCGTTTGCGCATCGGCGCACGATCATGCATGAAGGGCTCAACAGCTTGCCTGGCGTAACGGCACCTGAGCCAGAAGGTGCGTTCTACATTCTCGCAGACATTACAGGAACGGGCATGACCGATATTCAATTCGCAGATCGTGCTCTCACTGAAGCACGAGTCCAAGTGATACCCGGCTCACTGATGAAGGGCGGAGAAGGATTGATTCGACTCTCGTATGCAACATCTCTTGAGAACATTCACGAAGGTATCGAACGATTGAAGCAATGGTTATCGTCGATTATGTGATATGCATATGTTTGTATTCAAATCAAATATCTGCACTAATTTTGTACAGCTTACCGTTCGAACCAAACACTGCAAAGTAGAGATCGCCGTTTGGATGGAAGGTAATTGGCAGAGGTGTTCCGACATCCTCAGCAAACACCGTTGTTGTCCCAACAACATTTTCTCTAGATGAGTCCAAATCGATTCGAACAATTTCATGCCCTTGAGGGAGAATTGTGTTCCAAGAACCATACACTGTTGCGTAAATGGTCATGTTCCCTCCAGGGAGAGGGGAGTTTGGCGGACGTACCGCAACACCATTCATGGAAGTGTGCGGAGTCCAGGTTGCAATTGGTGCAATGCTTCCTGCAGGAACAGGATTGGAGGGGTCATCGTCTGGCCATCCATAATCGCCTCCTTCCGATAACAGATTGAGTTCTTCGTCAGGATGGTCCCCCTCCCAATCGCGCCCATTGTCGGTGAAAACATATCCAATGTTCGGCACCCATACACCGTCGAAGGAGTTTCGAACGCCGCTTGCAAGTATACCATGATCACCCGTCGATCCGTTCACCCAGAGCAAGGCACCGTTGCGTTCATCGTCTTCAACACAGATGTTGCAGGTTGATCCGCTGTGCCAAACAAGTGTTCCATTGGGAAGTATGTTCACGGCATTCGTTTGGTGATTACCTGTAGGTACGCCAGAGATGAGGACGGTTTTGTTTCCAATTTCTCCCAAATCACCGTTGTGGGCATAACGACTGAGTTTTCCAGCTTCACTTACGAATATGTCTGAAATCGTGATAGCAACGTCGTGTGGACGATCTAAATTATTGATGAGGACTGTCTTGCTCATGTTCATGTCGAGTGTGTAAATTTGACCTCCGTCTCGATCGCAAACGACGAGTGTTGAAGCATCTAACCATTCCAAACAGGTTGGCCCTCCAAGGTCTGTTGCAACGACTTCAATCTCAAATCCGTCATCAACCGTAGGGGTGTTGAACGACGAATACGGATAAATCTGGCGGGCGACAAGGAGGAGAACCAAGACATACGCAATCGGTGGCAGGTGGCGCAGCATGGTATCCTCAACCTACTGTCACATCACTCGGTATTTTCAGTTTTCACTGCTATCATTTCGTATGTGATGTTGATGTTCAGTGAGCAATTCTCATCGCAAATCTGGGTATTCTGCTCACGCAGCGTAATTGATTGCGTTGCATTCCATTGGACTGTATCACCGGAGGTCTCTATCAGACATGGGGACGGAACAACCAAGTTTGGGTCCAACAAAGCGGGATGCTCTTCTGGGACAAGTGCGGAGGTAAGGACAGAAATGTGTCGACTTTCGTCGTTTTCGTTGTAGTAACTCATAAACTGCATTTTGTAGAACATATCATCCTGCAAGAGAACGTAAGTTCCACCATTGGGCGTAATCCTATGAGCAGCGAGATCGTACGAATACCATTCCAGCCGGTCTGTTGTTGAATTCGATAATTTCGATTTATTCACACTGTCAACATCTCGGAAGCTGATGTCAGAAAGATACATCCATTCGATGCCTTCACTGAAGAAGACATCTGTTTTTGATGCTCGAACTGTGTGGTTGGATTCGTTTCCCTCCCCTTGCATCGGGACGGAGAAGTAGGCAAACGAATCCTCAGAGGTTGCATCGATGGTGGTGGAGAACGTTACACCATCCGATGACAACCTAGAGTTCACTTTTACATCTTCATCGACATCCACTGATTGGCTACCGAAGGAACACGTGTAGGCTTGTTCAGCCACTTGTATCTCAATCAACATTGAAGCCCAATCGAGATCTTCTGCACCATCCTCGAAGGAAAGTGTGGCGAGGATGTCACTCGTACCGTTCGAAGTTGGACTTCGATCAATGACAACAACGTTGTCCGTCCCAAGTGGTGAATCGTACGATACCACCAGGTACGTCCAAGCCGCAAGTACGATGGTGGCCACCAGAGCGGTGGCCACCATCAGTCGCTTGTAATTCAACGTATCACGCCATCATAGGCTGCGTCGGCGGCCCATAAAGAGGACTGCACCGAGAATGGCGAGGACCATGGTCGAGGCAACAAAGCCTGGAGCGTCCTCGGATTCTTCTTTGTCTGAGGCCGGCTCGACGCCACCATCTCCGACGATAATCTCCCCGTGCATCTTCATCGAGACGTGGGGTTCACACGCATACCAGAAGGTCTGGTTTTCTGTGAAGGTGTGGTGGAAGGCGACTGTGGTTGCAGGCGCTCCTGAAGTTACGCCACCATCGACGTATGTGCTTGACTGGAATCCGTCAACCTGCTTGACGTTGTGCGCCATGCCAGAATCGGTCCAGGACCAACAAACGGTTTCACCAACATCAATGCTCACTTGGGAAGGTGTGAAGCCGTATCCATCGGATGTGAGACCGATAGTAACTGCACAATCCACGCCGTCGAATGGATCGTCTGCTGGTGGCATCAGAACCTTGTCGATAACATGGATAATTCCGTTGCTTGCGTTGACATCGGCTGTGGTAACAGTGGCTTCTCCGATTTTAACAACTCCATCGGCGACAGAAAATGAGACCGAATCCCCATTTTCCATTTCGACAGAGAGTCCGTCTGTGACCTCTGATGAGGAGACGTTACCGCTGTAAACGTGGTAGAGCAGAATATCGACGAGTGTTGCATTTTCTTCTGGGGTGTCGAACGTATCAAGGTCGATTCCTGCGTCTGCAAATGCTTGGTCTGTGGGCGCAAAGACTGTGAACGGGCCCTCGCCCTGAAGTGTTGCAACGAGATCTGCATGAGACAAAGCTGCAACAAGCGAATCATGGACGCCAGTCGCTTCAGCGTTGGTTGGAATATCTTCTGTTGCGTCTGCAGAGACCGAATAAGGCATTGCGGCAAGTAGAAGGCAGGCTACGATAGTACAAACGGTTGATTTGCGCATGACCTTTGGCTTGAAACGACTCTTATAACCCAGTGTATGTATGCGTACTCAATTGTTAGAAAGGGGAGCGATAATCTTCCACATCTTCTGAAATTCGAAGCAATTGGTTGTATTTTGACACCCTATCAGAACGTGCTGGCGCTCCCGTTTTGATTTGTCCTGCGCGTGTACCTACGGCAAGGTCTGCGATGGTGGTATCCTCTGTTTCACCACTTCGATGAGAGACAACGTTGCGATAACCGTTGGTGGTTGCAAGGTCCATGGCCTCGAGTGTTTCTGTCACTGTTCCGACTTGATTGACCTTCACCAGCATGGCATTGGCTGCACCAATATCGATGCCCTGGGCCAATCGCTCGGATTGAGTAACAAAGAGATCGTCTCCAACGATTTGGACTCGATGTCCTTCTCGCTTTGTCATCGCCGTCCAACCCGTCCAGTCGTTTTCACCCAGACCATCCTCAATGGACAGAATTGGGTACGCGTCAAGCCATTCACTGTACATGTCGACCATCTGGTCCGACGAAAGGACCTTGCCGTCCATATGATATCCATCAGATTTCTCAAATTCCGTGGCTGCAACATCGAGGGCGATGCCAATATCGTCAGTTGAATAACCAGCTCCTTCGATGGCACGAACCATATATTTCAGGCCGTCTTCATTGGCCGCAAGATTAGGGGCAAAGCCTCCTTCATCACCAACTCCACCAAGCAATCCATCGTTCTTCAGTTCATGCTTGAGCTGGTGATAGATCTCCACACCAGCCCTTAGGCCTTCTTTGAAGGAGTCAAAGCCGTGAGGCATGACCATAAATTCCTGAACATCGACGTTTGATGCTGCGTGTGCACCACCGTTGAGAATGTTGAGCATAGGAACAGGCATTTGTCCACCTGCTACACCTCCGATGTACTTCCATAATGGAAGCTCATGAGAGGCTGCCCCCGCGTGAAGACACGCAAGGGATGCTCCGAGCATCGCATTGGGCCCAAGATTGGATTTGATTTGCGTTCCATCGAGGTCAATCATGGCCTCATCGATCAACCTCTGCTGATCAACGGGCATTCCAACAAGGACTTCGGAAATCGATTGTCGAACATTGTCAACGGCTGTATCAACGCCTTTTCCTAACCATTTGCGTTGATCACCATCTCGCATTTCAAGTGCTTCATGTTGTCCAGTTGATGCTCCAGATGGTACCATTGCACGGCCCGCAAGGCGGCCATCAACATAACAATCAACCTCGATGGTAGGGTTGCCTCGACTATCCAACACCATACGAGCGTCCAGACCTGAAATGAACTCCGACATGTCTCTCATTCCTCCCAAGCAAAGGCGCTCTTTGAATTCAACGGGCTGATTTATCTCAAGGGCGTTACCTTGATTCGTTGTTTATCAAGCAAAGAATTACCGGAATGATGACGTATAATTCAATTAAATTGACATAATAAGGTAGGAAAAGGTTTGATATACCGATATGTGGAGGGTTGGCCATGCCCCGAATCGCAGAAATTGATCGTGCAATCCTCGCCCAACTTCGAAAGAACGGACGAATGTCCTTTGTTGACCTTGCAAAGGAGGTTGGTGCCAGCGAGCGTACCGTTCGTACTCATATTCGAACCATGGAAGAAAACGGAACCATTCGTGGCTACACTGTTCGAGAAAGTGGGATTGGTCTGACGGCTCTTATCAGAATCAAGGTCTCCCCTGGTGTCGAAATCGGCTCGTTCGCATCCGAAGTCACCGGCTGGGAAGGCGTTGAAATCATCTACGAAGTATCTGGCGAAGCAGATCTTGTTGCCCTTGTTCACGTTGATGATACCGTAGCGCTACGAACACTACTCGATAAGATGTGGATGGCTGCAGACAATGAGATTGCATCAACAACGACCGAGCTCGTACTCGAACAGTATTGATTCAGAACTTTGAGAATCGTTCACAGCTCGTTTGGTACGGGCGTCTGATCCATGTGCAAGAAGGCATAAACAGCCCACCACGTCACAATGTCCCATGAGTGAACAAGGTTGTTGATGCCTGTGGAATTGTCCGTTCCCATGTAGTCAATCATCGTCTCCATGGTGTCGCATTCACGGTGGTAGCAAGGGTAGCCGTCGACAAGCCCGTTCCAGCCAAGCGTTGCAACCCCGATGTTTTGGAAGGAATCGTGATCGCTTCGAGCGGTTGGTGATTCGTAAATTGCAACCGTATCTTCGTAAATGTCGCCCCACAGTGGGCTCTCCCCACCCTCAAGCCAGGCTTCCCTTCCACGTTCCATTTCATACCCAAGATCCAATGCATCAGCACCAATCCATTCTGCAAGGTGGAACATTCCTGCTTGATCGATCGCTTCTTGTGTACCATCAGGTCCGAGGTAGACCGAGAGCGCATAATCACCAGGATAGTTGACGCCAGCCATATCGAGATTCAGATAATTGCTGACAGTGACTCCATCTGGCAAATCATTGGCAAAGGAACGAGAGCCCCACAGTCCTTCCTCTTCGGAAGACCAGAGACAGAAGACCATGGTCCTTCGAGCATCGAAGTCTGCAAGTACGCTGGCAGTAGTGAGGACCATACTCGAGCCGGCTGCGTTGTCGTATGCTCCATGGCGAGTGCCGTATCCAGGAATCCCAATTTCGGCACCTGGCGTGTAAGCAACTGGTGGGGCAATGTCGAAGTGTGCTCCGAAAATTAGCCATTCATTCGGGTAAACAGAACCTTCTTTGTAACCACAGATGTTGACGGACCAAGCAGTGTTTGATTGGAACCGGTGAACATCCACTCGGTCCAACCCTGATCCCAGCATGACTTCTTCAAATTAGGTGACAGCGTGTTCATACGAAGGGTTCGCATTTCCAACCCATCGATCCAGATAACCGACAGCACCATCTGGACCACATGTCGCACAAGGCGTGTCGTCTGTGATGAAATCGACCCAATCGTAAACATCTCGGCCATTGACCCATCCATCGCTCGCACCGACACCGTTTTCTTCGGTTAAATCCGATCGAAATGGACGGCTCGTTTCCATAACCAGAGGAACGACTTCTCCTCCAGTTGCATTGCCCGGAACGAGCCATGGCCACATACCACCTGTATCTTGATTGTCGACAGCTTGCACCGCAGAACCTGTGCTTGGATTGCTAAGCCATGCCATCCACGATTGATCTGGCTCACGAATCGGCCAATCAACGCGGCCGATATCGCCCAAGAAGAAGACAATCTCTTCGTTACGGGGCGGGAAAAGAATGTTCATGCTAACCTTGTCACCTGATTTCATATCAAGAACGGTTCCATTTTGTGCACGCATCGAACCAGGATCCTGAATGAAGTAAGGTACGAAAACAGCGATGCCGTTGGTCGCTTGCAGCGTGATGGTTTGCCACATACCGGCTTGCAAGGCATCCGAATTAGAAACGGAAAGTGAACCAGCATCAAGCGTCTCGACTTCGTTTTCACCGAAGCATCCCGAGAGTGGAGCGAGAATCATCAAAACCATGAGTCCAACAGCCTGAATGGGGAGGCGCATGGACTTCTCCACTCGCAACTCATGTTTGAATTCAGTGGTCTTTGGCGCATTTCAATCCCTCGCCAAGGATTAAATGACGATGATTGGCCGGTCAATCATGGCTACTGTCCGCACGGACCAGAAGCAACGAGTCCTCATGAGGGCCGTTCCTCACTCCTTCTCAGAAGCCATTGCTGCTTATTTCGGTTCAGGACCAACCGACATCGCATTGGCAAAAACCCAACACGCAGCCTACGTGCAAGCGCTTTTGGACATCGGTCTAGAAGTTACCATCCTTCCAGCAGACAACAATCATCCTGATTGTATCTTTGTCGAAGATCAAGCCATTGTCATCGATGGACACGTACTGCTACCCGTCCCTGGCCACCCATCCCGGGTCGCTGAACAACCTCCTATCGCCGATTTCCTCTCTCGCCAACTCAACGGATTCCAAGTCTGTGGCATGTTTGGAGATGCTCGAATGGATGGTGGCGATATTCTTCGCCTTGGTGACATTTTCTTCGTAGGTCGTTCAGAACGCACAAACGAAGCAGGAATCGAAACACTTCGAAACCTCCTCACGCACCTCGGTCACGAGTTGCGAATTGTCGACATCCCGACAGAGAAAGCACTCCACCTCACCTCGATTTCATCAACACCAACCGATAACATCATCCTCACAGCCGAAGGTTATCTCACTCCTGAAGACTTCGGAGAACTTCCAGAAGGCTGTGAAGTTCTCATCATGCCTGAAGAAGAGGTCTACGGGTGCAACACGATTGGCTTTGAAAACGGGAAAGTCCTGGTTGCAGAAGGCTATCCAACCGTTCTGAAAACGCTCAAGGAAAAAGGATTGGATCCAGTCGTCCTCGACATGGGCCAGATTCGCGAAGCTGATGGTTCGATTACGTGCTGTTCCATCTTCTTCTAATCTCAAACAACGCGTTGATATACGCGAGTGTGGCCGTTAAGTTTGCTGCAGGGGTCGCCCAGCTTGGTCAAAGGCGCTGGGATGAGGTCCCAGTCCGTAACGGTTCGCAGGTTCGAATCCTGCCCTCTGCACCACTTCTTCCAACAAGTTCACAATCTCGATTGTCATGGATAGTTTGTTAGCCATGACAGATGAGGCACCGAACGTCGATGACATCCGTGATACGGTTATCGCTCAAATCGTTGAAGGCGGATACGTTACGGCCATTCCGATTATCATACTCTCGCTCTATCTGTTCGTTCAGGGCTATCGCCGACTTAGTTTGATCACAGCCATTGCTGGTGCCGCCATCGGATACCTCTCAGCCAGCACGCTCTATCCGTACGTACTCGACCTTGGGTTGGCAATTTCGCTCGACCGTTTCCAACTCTTTGCTGCTATGGGATTCGCCATCATCGCCGTCATGATTACGTCCATGTCCATCCGTCTGCTCGCTACTGGATTCGTATTCATCGTCATATCCAATGGAATCCAGTTGTTGAAGAATTACGGCATCAATCCTGAGCGAGGAGAATTGCTTCCAGGGATTACAGCGATCATAGCCTTCTTCGTAGGCATGTCCTTCCGTCACATCCTACCTCCTATTGTTGCAGCGTTGCTTGCTTCAATTGGTCTCTACGTAGGCGCTTGCATCATTCTTGATTTGCCGATGGAATATCTCAATTTGGAGTCTTCACTAGCGCCGCTGCTCGTCATTCCAAGCGTCATCGTCAGCCTTCTTGTCCAACGTTGGCACAAGAAGCGAAACAATCCAGATGACATTGCAACGAATGAAGTACGGCAGCAACGACAAGCCGTGCGCAGAGCGCATTATCACCCTGAATTAGAAGTCGATACCCAATGGGCCAGAGGCGGTCTTCGCAAGTAATCACGCTTCGAAAAAGATGGATATCTCATCCAGTGACTTTCGTTCCAAATCAGGAACTTCCGCATCGTCTGCTGGATATCCCACAGGCAGTACAAGCATAGCATGTTCATGATCAGGCCGGTTGAGAATGTCTCGTAAAAATCCCATCGGAGAAGGTGTGTGTGTCAATGTCACCAGGCCCATGTTGTGGATGGCGTGAATGAACATGCCTGCTGCAATACCGCAACTTTCACTGCTGTAGTAGGTTGGCCCCCATTCTCCATTCGGTCGCAACCGTTTGGATTGACGGAAGAGAACCACAACCCATGGTGCATCTGTAAGATGCTCTTTGACGGCATCCGTTCCAAGAGGTTGAAGCACTTCCCTCCAAGCATCGGGCATTCGATCTTGGTAGGTTTTCCGTTCTTCAGCTTCGGCTGCTTCTCGAATCTTTTGTTTCAATTCTTGGGATGATATAGCTACGAAGGTCCATGGTTGGAGGTGGGCGCCACTTGGCGCAGTTCCACCACACAATATAGCCCTCTCAATCAACTCTTTTGGGACCTCTCGTGTGGAAAAATGTCGAGTCGTTCGACGCTTGTGCATTACCTCCAACAATTCCTTTGAACGGAGATGCATTTCTTCCAATGGGACTTCGGTCCATGAAAGAGGGACAAACGACTGGTCTTCCATGCAAAGGCGATGGTGTGAGTAGTTATGAGGGTTCATTGCTCAACGTATCGCTTGCGCATACGCAACCAACCCTCACTGAAGAAGATCAATGCATACAATGATGCGAGCCACAAATGAATATTTGACATCTCATCAAGCCAGTTTGGTGCGCTTTCAAATGGAGTTGCAAACGTGATAAGAATCGACAACCAAACCACGGTTAAACCATGGAGAATCCACCGAAACACTCCGAGAATTTGCGTTGAATTTGCACGCATTTCTGACATCTGAGAGTCGGTTAGTATCGCTGTTAATCCGACGACTTTGTCAAGTGCGCTTCCTCCGTTCCAACGAATCTTTCCAAGACGGAACCGATTGATGAAATCGATACCTGTGAAGATGGTCACCCAAACAACAACCACTTCGAGAAGAGGGTCCAATCCCATGAGATCGAGCGAACCCCATGTAGACCAACAGAAAATGGTCCAAATCCATGCAACCAAGAACAATTGGAACAAACGTGCAAACTTTGCCAATTTTCGGAGGAGAATTAGATCGTGTGAAAGTATCAATTCGAGTGAAATAAACAGGCCCACTGTAAGCGTAATGATGCCGCTTGAGGCGAGTCCAAACCATCCAATATCGCCAATACGCCATGCTTCGAGTAAGGCTACAAACGCCCAAGCGAGAGCAATCACTGAAGCGCCGTTGACCGCAGCTTGCATCGTATACAATGGATCTCGTCCGTCTTTGAGAACGGATAGCCCACCCATGAGGCGCACTTCAAATCCAGACTCATCCACGATGCCGCGACTGGCTGCAGTCATCCCACCAATGGCCTGAATTCGTGCTGTTTCTACAATGCTCTCGGAATTATCTTCCTCGTTCCCATTGGACCAAGTTGATCCTCGACTGGCTGCATGTGCTGCTCCCGTTCCTCGGCCTTTTCGTCCAGCTGAACGCGACTTTGCCCAAGCCCGTATCTCGGCAGAAATGATGTCCTCAACTTGATCTTCATTGAGCGGAGCACCGTGATCGGTGTACAACCATCGACATTGAATCGGAACTGGTGCCGGGTCGACGTCGGGCGCAACCATTTGGAATTGTCCTGGACCTAGTGTCGGTAATTGTCCAACCAAATCTTGGTCTCCTCCACTCTCCTTGAGAAGGTGGCGAACCTTCTCAACATCTTGCGGCTGAGTGAATCGTCCAATGAAGGTTGTATTGGCTTGAGCGAGAATCTTGTAATCAACATCGGAAACGTTCTGTGTCGCTAAAACACACGCAACACCGTATTTTCGAGCCTGTTTGAAGATGAGTTTGATGAGATCTTTTGCTGGAGGATTGCGGGGGTGTGGAGGAAGATATGGTGCAACCTCATCCATGAAGAAAAGCAGTTTCAGTTCACCATCAGCCGGTTGTTGCGTTAACATCCAATCGTACAATTCACGAGACAATTCTTGGACGAAATACTGCTTTTGTGCCTCGTCTTGAATGGTGTTCAAGTAAACGATGTTGAGTGGAATCTTTCCTGGAATGGCTGGTTCGACAAAGGAATCAATGTCAATTGGAACACCATTGGAAAAGAGGAGTTGATTGACACCGCTGGAAAAGGCTGCGAGTCGTCGAGCTAAATCGTTGCGAGTGGTTTTCGGTAGCCGTTCTTCAAAATCTGTCAGTCGGTGTTCGAACATAACCTCGTCCCAACTTGGAACATCAGGTTTCTCTCCCTCATCGTCCTCAATGAAACAGTGAGGATAGAGGAAGCGCGTAAATTCATGATGCGGTTCCCGAACCACGCGAGCCAAGGATTGGAAGTCACCAACATCCAAACCGCAGCGTGTTCCTTCAACGAGTATCTCGTACAGGAATGGTTTGACAACTTTACCTTGAGCCTTCTCAACATCGTATCCTGCAAGGCTCGTGAATCCAGCTGCGACCATGTCCCATGCTGTGATGGCTTCTTCTGGGTCAAGGTCTGCAGGTGGTGCTCGGAATGGGTCAATGCAAAGAGGCAGCCCTTTGCTTCGCAGTGGTGTCCAAATCCTCACCTCACTGTTTTCGAGCAACTTACGCTTTCGATCAACATCTCCATCTCGCTCCAGAAGTTCAGATTCATCAATACCGAGAGCAAGGCGAGCAAGATCGCCTTGTGGGTCAATGATGAGGGATGGAATGCCGGCAAGGGCCGCTTCTTCAATCAATGCCTTGGCCATGACCGTTTTTCCAGAACCGGTCGAACCGAGCATAGCTGCATGCCGGGCGAGGACTGTTGCAGGAATATCGATTGGTTCACTTGAGTCTCGACGTTCTCCGAGAAAGAGGCCTTTCGGTTTGAATTTCTTCTTTGGGCCAGCCGAAACAGTCGGGTCAAGAATATCGTTGACCAATGAGGCAAATTCCGATGGAGAGGGTTGCTCTTCATCAGACACCATAACCGAGCAGAGGTGCTTGAGGTCTTGAAGTACGCGACGCGCAGATGGGTCAAAGCGCATGCTCTTGAAGGTCGATTCGTTCGCCGAAACATGCCTGAACGTATTCCGCTGGCTCGACCTTCGTGGACAGACGAAATGCGTGAGGCTGCCATCAATACACTGGATTCTGGCCGTTGGGTCAAAGGGCCACAAGGTCGTGCCTTCGCCGAAGAGTTTGCCAAGTATTGTGGTGTTGAATTCGCATCTCCATGCAACAGCGGTTCTGGCGCCCTTATTGCCGCACTTCGGCTCCTTGGGATTGGACCAGGTGACGAAGTAATTGTTCCCTCGTTGACATTTATCGCTACAGCAACGTCAGTTTCCATGACTGGGGCAACACCCATATTTGCTGAAGTTGAGCCTGATTATTGGTGCCTCGATGTTGAAGATGTGAAGCAGCGCATCACTTCGAAGACAAAGGGCGTCATTGGCGTCCATTTGTTCGGTCAGTGTTATGGAACTGAACTCATCGATTTGTGCAAGGAACACAATCTTGCCCTGATTGAAGATGCTGCACAAGCCCACGGTGCGTCCATTCTTTACAATGGAGGTTCAGCCATGGCTGGTGCGCTTGGAACCATTTCTTGCTTCTCGTTCTTCCCTTCCAAGAACGTAGCCGTTGGAGGAGAAGGAGGAATGATTACGTCCGCTGACCCGAAGATTGGAGCCAGAATCAAATCCATCGTTGACCATGGCCGAGATGGTTCGCTGCAGTCTCAAGAAGTTGGAACCAACATGCGAATGTCAGAAGTATTCGCAGCCATTGGTCGTGTGCAGTTGAAGCATCTTGACGATTGGCTTGCTCGTCGCCGTTCCAATGCTGCAATGCTCAGCGAGACGGTTGGTTCACATCCAAAATTGCATGCGCCTCAAGTCCGCCCAGACTCTCAACATGCATGGCATCAGTATTGTCTGCAAACAGAGAATATTGAAACATTTCTCCAACACATGGCTACCCATGACATCGATGCACGTCGGATTTACCCTGTACCTTGTCACCGGCATCCAGTGTACAAGGATCATCACCAAGCGAACGATGAATTCTCAGTTACATCACAGCTTTCTGAACAACTCGTCTCTATACCAGTCCATCACGGACTAACTGATGTTGAATTGGAACGCATCGTTGAGGCCATCAACAGTTACTGACGAGTGAGCATTCGAGCCAATGAAGCATTTGACCAGCCACGTAAATAGGTCAATTCCATTCCTGCCCAAGATGGGATTTCAACGGTAGCATCTTCATCTTCAAGTTCGACTTCAGCAATGATCAGTCCTGCAAGATTGTTTTCGAACTCATCAATTTCCCAAACAAATCCGTCGGTGTTTGTCCAAAGGTAGCGTTTCTTTTCGATGGAGGGATATTGCGAATCAACAACGATGGATTCTTCGATATTGCGTGAGATTTCCCATTCAAATTCAGCCGCAGCAGCCCCTGTTCTGGATCCTTTGAGTGTTAGAAAAAAAGAGGAATTAAATTTTCGAATCCTGACCATCCAGTCCGGCTCTTCAAGAAGCGCTCTGCAGACTTCCTGAGACAACCCAGATACCAATTGCTCGTTCTTGTACCTCACTGCACCATGCTCTGAAGATACGTTGATTCCTTTCTGATCAAGATACCATTGTTTGATTTCAATGCATTCAGTTGCTTCATGAACCCATGGTCGCTCAAATCGCCCATCAATAAGAAAACGTCGCTCGATTTCGACATTTTCTGGCATGAGTCGCCCTTAGGCTTGCACCAAATAATCCTGTCCGAGCGTACTGTGAACAACTGACCAACTGGTTCATAACCGCGAAACACAACACATAATCATGAACAACAGGATTGTTACATCCTTGGGCCTTGTTCTCTTGATGCTCACTGCTGGATGTATCGGGAATGTGCATGATGAACTGATCACGGAATTACCCGATGATTGGAGAACCCAAACAAGTCGAACCATTTCGCAACCGCATCTGGTTCAATTCAACTCATGCTTGAATATGGAATACGATTTGAAAGCGAGCATTGCAGAAGAATACCGAACGCAATTGTTGCAAGCCGTAGAGGAACAATACTACTACGGCTGGGGAATGTTCGATGATGGGATGGTTGCAGAATCTGCGATGGATGGAGATGCTTCAGCAGGAGCCGCACAACCGCAAGCACGTATACAGGGTGAAGATTTCAGTGGCACCAACAACCAAGAACAGGGCGTTGATGAGGCGGACTTCATCAAAACGGATGGATACTACATCTATGCCCTACAAGGTTCAACGCTGTCGATTATGGGCGTTCCAGAATACGGTGAAATCGAATTTGCAAGCAACTCTTCCATCGAAGGTTCGCCGATTTCAATGATGTTGCGAGGAGATCGATTGATTGTCCTCTCGAGTTACAATCCTTGGAGCATCGACTCAGAGGACGCTCTCTACGAATACCTCCGTTGGGGTGGCGATTACAGTGAGTGGAGAGTCAATTCATTGACCAAGTACACCACATACAACATCTCGGACAGATCGAGCCCTGAGGTGATTCAGGAACTCTATTTGGAAGGATACAATGTCGATGCACGGGAGATTGATGGATCCATTCGAGCCGTCACACACTCATGGTTGAACATTCCTGGTTTGTCGAATTGGCTGAACATGCCAAGTGCTTACTACGAACTGGATTGGGACGATCCACAACGCAGAACTTACCGGGAGATGATTGCTTACGAGACTATTCAGGCGAACGAAGAAGTTCTCGAGTCCATTGCATTGGAAGAGCTTGTTCCAAAAATCTACCAACGCATTGATGGTCAAATCATCGAGCACGACATGCGTTCTGAACGCTGTGGAAACTTTGCAAAACCAATGGATGGATTCAGTCGTGGTTTTACCAACATTCTCTCGCTTGATTTGTTTTCACCAACATTCGATTACGAATCGGATCACCTCCTCAGCAACCACCCACTCGTTTATGCATCAACAGATGCACTGGTTTTGACCGAAAACGCATGGGACTGGTGGTGGTTCTGGGGCCAAGATGAGGTCGATGATATGACCAACATTCACACCTTCGACATTTCTGTACCAGGGGTCACAACATACACCGGTTCAGGACGAATTGATGGACAGATTCTGAATCAATTCAGCCTCTCTGAGCATGAAGGTGTTCTACGCGTTGCAACAACCGTTGGCCAATGGAATCGATGGTGGATGGAGGATCCTGAACCGATGTCCTCATCGGTCATCACACTCGTTCGTGGTGTCGATCCTCAAACAGATCAACAAATCCTGCTTGAATATGGCCGCATCGACGGTATTGCAGAAGGCGAACGCATCTGGTCAGCACGATTTGTTGAAGATCGTGCTTATCTTGTCACATTCGAACAAATTGACCCGCTCTGGACCATCGATTTGTCGGACCCATCAACTCCGATAATCCTTGGTGAACTCGAGGTTCCAGGCGTATCAACCTACATTCATCCACTGCACGATGATATGCTCCTAACCATTGGTATGGGTCCTGCTGGGGAAGATGGATTGGGTCTTGATTGGTCAAGCACACGACTTTCCACGTTCAACATCAGCGACTTGACACAACCTGCTGTGGCTGATACACTAATGCTCTCACCTGTGGACGATCCAGACAATGGTCGATGGACATGGTCCTATTCTGAGGCAATGTACGAGCACAAAGCGTTCCAGTACTGGGGACCAAAGGAAATGCTCGCGGTTCCACTCTCAACCTATCGGTATGTTGAGACCTACAACGAAGATTGGGGTTATCAGTGGAGCTATGAATACGTTTCAAAAGCCATCATTGTCAATGTCGATGAAGCAACTGGGAGCATGTCCGTTCATGGTGAAGTAAATCATTCCTCTCTCCTTAATCATGAAGATGTCAACCATTGGTGGGGCGGAGCTGAAAACATTCGACGTCCCATCTTCCTTGGAGACTTCATCTATGCTTTCTCCTGATCAGGATTCACCGATCACAGCTTGCATAGTATGGCTTTGCGCG
>JAAXIR010000225.1:4851-19180 GCA_012270265.1 Candidatus Poseidoniales archaeon | reverse complement strand
CCTGGACTGAAGGTCTCGCCGGCGAGAAAGCGTTCAATGCACCGGGAGAATGGCTTCCGGAAGCGACACTCGATGCCATGCGCTCGGGTCTTGTTTCTATCAAGGGTCCACTCACTACCCCCGTCGGCGGTGGAATTCGTTCGCTCAATGTCGCTCTTCGACAAAAACTGGACCTCTTCGCTTGTGTTCGTCCAGTTCGATGGTACGATGGTACGCCATCTCCGGTCAAAACGCCCGGTGATGTTGACATGATCATTTTCCGTGAGAACAGTGAGGACGTTTACGCTGGAATTGAGTGGGAGGCTGGTTCCGAAGGCGTCAAGAAATTGATCGATTTCTTGACCAACGAGATGGGTGTTGATAAGATCCGATTCCCAGATACATCGGGTATTGGAATCAAACCAATCAGTCAAGAGGGAACAAACCGAATCGTTCGAGCAGCGCTTCAATACGCCATCGACAACGACAAGGATAGTGTAACGCTTGTCCACAAGGGGAACATCATGAAGTTCACTGAGGGTGGATTCCGAGACTGGGGATACCAGCTCGCGAAGGAAGAATTTGGTGCAGTCGAACTTGACGGTGGACCTTGGTGCACAATGAAGAACCCGACCACTGGAAACGAGATCATCATCAAGGATGTTATCGCGGATGCCATGCTCCAACAAATTATCACACGTCCTGCGGAATACAGTGTTCTTGCAACCATGAATTTGAACGGCGACTACATCTCAGATGCACTCGCTGCTCAAGTTGGGGGCATTGGTATTGCTCCTGGTGCGAACATCAACTACGATACTGGAATTTCAATCTTTGAAGCAACCCACGGAACTGCCCCAAAATATGCAGGACAAGACAAGGTCAATCCCGGATCGCTTATTCTCTCTGCAGAAATGATGCTACGTCACATGGGTTGGGTCGAAGCTGCGGATTTGAGTGTTAAGGGACTGGAAGGCGCCATCAGTGCGAAGACAGTCACATACGACTTTGAACGTCTGATGGACGATGCGACTTTGATGTCATGCTCTGCCTTTGGTGAAGCACTCATCGCACACATGTGAAGGGGTCGACATGGACGACGTTCGGAGGATGCTACGGAATCTTTCGGATGCAGCAGAAGAACGCGGCGCTCCATTGGACTGGTTCGAAGATTTGTACGAAGTCGCAGACAAAGATCGCAACCTCATTCCATGGTCAAAAGGTGAACCTCATCCATTCCTCGTCGACTGGTTGGACAACCATTCAGAACAGAAGGTTGGCTCTGCTTTGGTCGTTGGCTGTGGCTTAGGTGAGGACGCAGTGTTCCTAGCAGAAAGAGGTTGGACCGTAACTGCATTCGATTTGTCAGCGTCTGCCATCGATTGGGTCAAGGAAATGCATTCGCACCCATCCATATCGTGGGAAGTTGGTGACTTGCTCAATCCTCACCCTGTTTGGATTGGAGGATTTGACCTGGTTTTAGAAGTACACATTCTACAGGCAATTCCTGAATCATTCCGTATTCCTGCTTCAGTCAACTTAGCGCCATTCGTTCGTCAAGAAGGAGTCCTGATATGCATTGGGCGAATGAATCCTGAAACGCCAATTGAAGTCGATGGTCCTCCTTGGCCATTGGACCGTTCGTTTATCGAATCCATTGGAAATGAACTCAATCCGATTGACTTCTATTCGGTTCAATACGAAGAGGAAGAACATCTACGCTACAGGGCAGTTTGGCAACGGTCATGACTCTCGAAGCCATTGCTTCAACGTGCGACTGTTCTTTGCAATACCGAACCCAAAGCGTTCCTCAAATGCACGAGCAACAACGGTGAAGTCCCCATCATGGGTTGCTACAACAATTGAGCCAACGTTGTCGATTGGGCGATTGGAAAGGACCGAAGCGTATTGCATAATCTTTCGATCAGGGTGTTGAGGATAGATCTTTTTGCCATCGATTTCGGTTCGAATGTTCTTGCCCTCGTAATGCTGACGCATTTTAGTTAATTCATCGTAGATTTCATTGTGCTGCGTAAGGAACGCATCCATCGAAGACTTCACTTCATCACTTACCGCCTCGGCTTCGATTTCATCTGAATTGCCAGCCCACGTGCTGAAATCAAAAATAATCTCATCCACGATTGATTTCATGTTTTCAGGAGACATGGTTGATTCCAAAACCTCACTGTCTACGAGTGCATTTTCGAACCTTGAACGTATGTCATCGATGGAACGAGTGATGTTCTCAACTTCACTTCGAACAACCTTCGGCAACCAGAGGTCGACCTTGTCGTTCGCTGCTAGATAGAGAAGATAGCCTGCAAAGTGGGATCGCTGATTGGTTGAATCTTCAAAGTGATTTGAACGATTGAGCTTTTCTTGAATACGTCGATACAAGGCATCGATGACGATGTTTGTGTCCACCAAAACGAGCGGCTTGAGTGGAAGATGTCTGAGATACCTTCGATCCGATGTGCGTATGTCCGATTGGTGACGACGGAACAATACCAATTCTAAGTTCGCAAAGGATTTGTTTCGGTCTTTGAAACGACCAGACAGTTGTGCACGCTCAAGAATGCGAAGGGCATCCAGAGGTGACGTCTCACTCGCTTGCTGAGCGAGTGTATGCACTTCCATTGCGTCAGGATTACGCATCAACATGATGTCACGGTATCGACGATCAAAGGACTTCGAGCTTTGTGTTCTGTAGTCACGCTGCAAAGCGTTCGTAGCAGCGAGTAGACGACCCGTAAACGGTTCTTTCGGCAATGGTTTCGGGTGCTCATCCGGATACGTATGCAGGAGGTCAAGTTCATCTTCTTTGAAGATGGTTCTCGTTCTCGTTTTCTCGCCTTCTTCTGTCTCTTCGACAAAGGTTTCTTGTCGCTTAACGAAATTCTTCAACATCGATGTTGCCTGAGCAGTCTCTTGAATCGAAGCTTTGTGTGAGACGTCGAGATAGAGTTGGAATCGTTTCGTAATCGCTGCACGCAAATTCGGATGTTCGGACAGCAATTGCTTCGCCTCTCCCCATTTCTTGTCGAATGCGAAGTGAATCAGAGCCTTTCGGTAGAGCATCATCTCTTCATCGTAAGCAAACTCTCCTGAATCTGCTGAGCGTTTGAACAGTCGTGCAGCAGAGAGATTCTTGCCTTTGGACGCGTCAAGCGTCGCTTGTGCGAGCAGAGCCCAAATCGAGCGTGGATGATGGGATTGGTACCATTGAACCAACGATTCGATGCCGAGATCGAATTCGTACATCAACTCACGAACGCCATCAACGATGGGGTAAGGAATTGACGGCTGCGTCAAAACGGTCTCAAGTAATGAGATGACTTGAGTCGTATTATCTCCACGTTCGAGAGAAAGACGTACGTTGTTCAATCGAAGTTTCGAAACAATCGTTCGCAAGAGTGCTTCTCCCATGTCTGTCATTTCGCCCTCTTCCAAGGATTCAATGACATTGCTGAGGTGTTTCTCATCAACGAGATGAGAGCCGCCAGACGACAGGGCGTTGACGATTTGATTGACTGCTAGGATTCCCTTCTTTGGTAACGTACCGGTCAACTCAAGTTTGCTAACGGATTCCTCAATGCGCCCTTCAAGCAAAAGCAACAATTTGTATTCATCTTCATTGACTGAGGCAGGCACATCGGTCGATTGAACCACTTGCAGCGCTTTTTTTCGTGCGCTACGAGCCAGTTTCCAGTTCACTTCATCATGATTTGCGCTCAAAAGATGGGCGACGATAAGCGTCTCAAATGGATGCGTAGGAATAGCAAGTTCGTCCTCGAGCAAAATAGTAGCCAACTCATCCAAGTCGAGGGTCTGAACAAAGATATGCACGGCAAGAGATTGGACTTCCGTCCAGCCTTCACCGTTTTGATTTCGGAGTAAAACCAGAGCCTTGGCTCGAAGCGACGTTGGTAATGCATCTTCTTGAGCAATTGAAACCAAACCTCCTTCATCGATGTTGTCTATGTTGGCCTCGAGCCAAGAGAAGGCATCCTGATGGTTCAGTTGAATCAGGAGCGGCAACAGTTCTGATGCATCGGAATCGTGTTCAAGCGAGATGGATTGTATGATTTCCAAAGCATCGTCACTTCGAGCTTCCTCCACGTAGCACTGAAGCATCTTCCAACGGACAACGTCAACTCGATTTGTTGGTGCTTGAGCACCAATGAGGATTTCAAGTCCAATTTCCAACTGGGACGTTGTTGGGCGCATGTGATTCAATGGACCATTCAACCACGCCAATTTGAGAAGTGCCTTGCCAAGATCATCATCGTTCTGCGAAAGATACTCATCGCTCCATTCAATCGAATCTCCGGTCAGGACCATGGCAAGCTCGTATCGTTCTGCAAGTGATTTGTTCGCCTTCCGTAGTCGCTCAAGAATCCCATCTGTTGCACCGTTGGTGTTCAAAGCGATTAAGAGAGAAACCAATGAAAGATTTCCTTCAAAATCCAACAGATTCGATTCAACGCTTGGCCACTTTCCTGAGGAAAGTCGCTTGATTAAACGCTTCATTGCGACGAGGTCTTCAGCACTGTACTGTTCGTCTGGAATCGATTTGAACACATCGAGACACGATTCTGCATCGAACGGATCGATGGCAATTTCGGACAGATCGAGCGTCTTTTTCTTCGAAGTGGATTTGGATTCTGCAACTGGACATGCAGAAAATTGAGCAAAAAGGTCGCTTCTTTTGGCCATTTCATGCCAAACCGAATGCACGCCTTGAGCAAGACAAGCCTCCCGTAATTCGGTTTCAAGAGATGCATAATCGCCCTTTTCCCATTGTTCAGCGTGAAGGAACTTATTGGCCAGAAGGAGGGCAAATCGTAACGCAGGTGTTTCTTCGGTCATTGATTGGATATCCGTTGGAGATGGGAGGGTCGATTGTTGGCGACCACGACGACGCCCGCGACGGAAACGTGGCGATGGAGCAATGGTTTCCCCATCTTCGTCTTGGCCTGGAATTTCGGTCTCAAGAACGGCAAGTTTGACCAGTTCTTTCCATGGTTTATCCATCAATGTGTACTCAGGGCATTTACCGACAGCATTTAGCCGTCGATTCTTAATCGTCTTGAATCCTGCTTCAAGACATGCCTCAAGATAAGATTCTTGCATGGCGCCCCCGCCTTTCCCTCGTCATCCAACCTTTGAACTCACCGCTAGGGTCACATGCACAAGAGAAACCCATTCAAGGAAGTCAAGCCTCGCAGGAAACAGCGGAGGAGTGGTTATGGTAACGCGTACGGTCATCATGCTCATCCATCCAATTCTTGCAACCATCTTCGTATTGTGGCTTGTTCGACAATATGGTTGGAGGAAAAAAGGAATGACACTCCGAGGTGATGAGCGCAAGCAGGCACTTGCTCGTCATCAACGGCATGGGGAGTGGCTTCTTTGGACTGGAATCTGCTTAGCACTCATCGCTTTTTTCGCTCGTGCCATCTCTGGAATGATCGTCAACGATGATTGGACATCCGATCTCCTACCTCAGAATCTGCATGGTTTCACTGGCCCGGTCGGTTTGGTTCTGCTCTGGTTGGTTGTACGTCATGGCCGAAAAACTGCTGAATTGAAAGAGCAAAACGAATCCTTCACGGTTGAACGGACAAAGCATGGGCGTGCATCGGATATGATGATGGCCTTGGTGATGATTCACTCATTCCTTGGCCTTATTTACACATTCCAAGTCATCTAATGTTGATACTTGAGATCAACATCACGATTGTTCCACATCTCCATCCATCGCTTGAGATTGGATTCAATTCCCGGAGGTTGGATACGGCAACCACATGCATTTGCATGGCCACCTCCATGCTGATCAAATTCCGTTGCTAATCGAGATAGGTCGAAGCGGTTTTGTCCTTCTGGGAGGAATGAATTCGCATAGAAACTTGCTGAGAGAGGGGGCCGTGTTTTGTCTCCAATTTCACCATCTGAGTATCCATGAATGATGCAGCAAGCATCCGCATCCTCACCAGCATGGGCTGTGATGAGATACCCATTGGAGCGATGGCCTGTATTCTCGAGACGGCATATCGCCAAACGATTCACTATCGTGGTTTTTTCTTGAACCAAAGCCATGAGTTCTTTGCGCGAAGTTCTCGCGAATTCCATGCGTTCTTGGACAACTTCATCGTCGTAGATTTGTGCCATGGAAGTGCATGTGAGGAAGAGATTGAGCAAATGATGCATGTACTCTGCATCGTTGTAACTCAGTGTTCGTGACAACTGCAGCAATGGCCCATCCTCACGAAATGTTTCGAGAGAAATACCGCCTGAATCGAGATCATCAACAAGCGGCATAATCGTTTCAAGGTGTGGGAATGCGTACTGCTTTCGAAACAATTCGAAGGCAAGGCGGGCTGCTGAAGGAGCCGGATCCCAGTGGACGATTCCCCCCTTTGAAGTGAAAACGTCGTGTTCTTTTTCTGTTGGTTTGTTCGTTAAGTGATGATCAAGATACCAACCGCTATTCGGATGGAACGGAAGGTCTACTGTGACAGTCTGCTCATCGATGAGGTGATCGATGATACCCGAGCGAATCAGAGCTGCGTGAGCAAAGTGAACCTCTGCATCAGGGTAGGCTTTCTTCAAGACAACCGCAGCGCACATTCCATCCATATCCGAATCGGCAACGATTCGATGGACGTCCGGAAACGAAGACGCACTTGTCATATTCAGGACCTCAAATTCGACGTATATTGAACCTATTGGGCAGATACAAGACGCGAAGATATCAAACGATAACCCAAACAGGACCAATCAGAGGGGATGAGATGGAGACTTCCTGCGGCGTTGTTTTGGTCAACCTCGACAGCATTTTGCTTTTGCAATACCCACAAGGTCATTGGGATTTGCCAAAAGGTCACGTCGAAGACACAGATGTCGATCATGTTGCTACTGTCCGTCGAGAATTAGCAGAAGAAACAGGAATCACCGAACTGACGTTTGATCAAGACTTTGTCGAGCGCACGGCATACACGTACCGACACAAAGGGCGAAAGCGTGAGAAAGAAGTCTTCTGGTTTCTCGCTGAAACAGATACCCTTGATGTTACGCTCTCCCACGAACATCGAGACCACCTCTGGTTAGATTGGGAACAAGCACTTGCTCAATTGACACATGACGAGACGCGTGGTGTTGTACGCAAAGCCTGGGACAAGGCAAAATCGACAAATTAGATGTTGTCAAAGTCAGCATCGTGTTCTGCTTGTCTCAAGATCGAGTTTGCAATCCCGTCTTCCTTTCCTCGCTTTCCAAGAGGTTGCCAGAGCATTTCTTCCTCGCCAAGAACAGCAGTAATCCATCGGCTCAAGACAAAAAGCCAGTCTGAAAGACGGTTAACATATGTGAGAACCAGCGGGCGGACCGATTGCTCGCCCTCATGTTCACGCAATTTGACGATGCCTCTCTCGAGACGGCGAGCGACCGTTCGAGCATGGTGAAGCACCGCTTGAGGTGGGCCACCAGCAGGGAGAATAAACGACGTAAGTGGCTCAGTTTGCGTAAGCCATGCATCCATGTCGGAAACCAAAGTGTCGGCTTGGTTTAGATTGATGAGGACCATGGAATCGGGAAGATTGTCTGGTGGACACGCCAATTCTGCACCGAGGTCAAACAACTCGTGTTGAATGCGTGACAGAGCTGTATCGCAAATGAAATGGACTCGTCCAGCATTTTTCCTGTCTCCACCATCTTGATGATGCAACGGTAGTCGTGAACATTCCATGCGTACAAGACCGATGATTGAATTCAATTCATCACAGTCTCCAACGACAGAAAACCGCACATCCGATTTGAGACGTCGACTACCGTCGACAAGGGAGGATTCACCTTTATCTCCGCCACCAGTGTGAACTCGGTCGATTCGAACCATGTGCTCTTCCCCTATGCTGTTGGGAAGTTATGCTTCTATGAGTGGTTTTCGGGACGAGAAGCCTTCATCAAGACCATAGTACCACTCAATATCGGATTCACCACATGTCCATGAATAGAGCATCAGATGATTATCGACGACGCCATACCATTCGATTCGGCCCGGATCGAGTCCTGCTACGCGTGCACCATGACGCTCGATTTTCGCAATGGTTTGTTGCCAGTGTGCGACAAGTCCGCCGAGCAATTCTGACATCTCAACAACGTGAGGATGTTCTGGCGGAAGTGATTCAAGGAGAATCTCGATTTCTTCCGTCATATCATGCGCTTCGTCAACAATCGCTTGGAGTGTTGACAGCTGGCGTTCGACATCAGGAAGTGTTTCGCGGACCTGATCAATGCTGAGGACACTGAGATTTTCGATATCCAATCGCTGGACTTCTTCCTCGTTCAAATCTTCCAAAAGCATGGGTTGTCCAGAAAACAATGGTTCTCTGTCAAGATTGAACATGTGGGCATGTTCTTCGTGGCACCACTTAATCTCATCGCATGTATTCAATGCGTGACATTGATTTCAATGGTTCACTTGAATTTGCGTCGGCGGGTTCATCTTCGACAGGAAGCGCTTACCAAAATACAGAGCCACGTACATCCAGACTGCAACTTCGACAATGACGAGCAGATAGTACCAATTGCCAAGGGAGTCGATCATTGCAATGCCATCAAAAGGAACACCATTGAATCCCATGTAGATAGCCTGAGCAAAGAGATTTGCTGCAGACCAACTCATCACCATCCAAAGGAATATCTTGACCGGGATTTGCTTGTTCATATACATAAATCGACGTCTACGTTCTTTAAATTATCTCGTTTTTGCGTAGATTTTGAAAGATTCCGGAAAAAGACCATCTATTCGGACTCTTCATCTTCGAGGATGGGGAGGCGTTCCGCAGCTTGTGAATCCAAATCTGTCAATGCATCGTGGATGGCTTGAATGTATTCGCGAGCAACGGCGGATTCGCCTCCCTCTCGGTCGAGATACGTCTTCCAGTTCTGAGCTTCGTCGTCTTGGCCGAGGAACATGTGAATTCGGTGCAAAGCAACGTATGCCATAGGATTCAGGTGCTCTTCATCCGCATCCCATCCTTTTTCGAAACATTCGATGGCTCCATTTCGTCCCGTCAATCGACCTTGCATCAGCGCAACCAT
The DNA here is from genome assembly GCA_012270265.1 of Candidatus Poseidoniales archaeon. Lineage (GTDB taxonomy): Archaea > Thermoplasmatota > Poseidoniia > Poseidoniales > Poseidoniaceae > MGIIa-L2. The sequence continues at coordinate 10,099 of JAAXIR010000225.1, read as the reverse complement.
TCCTGCTTGAGACCATGCCCTAGGAAGTTTGCCGATCAGCAAACCACGGAAGATGAGCCACGTTTCACCACCGCCCAATACAACGATGGTGAGGAATCCTGCCCACTGCTCAACTGTTGAAAGATCGTCCCAGGTTGAGACCATGAGGCCGACAACACCAACACAGAACATCATTCCTGAATAGGGTGCTACGAGAACGTCTCGCTGGGTTTGAGCAAGTTGGTAAACGCCGGCAACCAAACCAAAGCCGCCGAGTCCGGATAGCATGACGAAATGTGCAAAAATAGTCATCGGCTTTGGCGCTGCTTGGCCAATCAAAACCAGGGTTGCAAGCATAAGTACAAGCCATCCAAAGCGAGCACTTGGACGAGGGAACGGTTGATTCTTGCTGTTGTAGACAAGAGCCAGTCCGATAAAAAACTCGAATGCGATGAGAATCCATCGCAGACTTGCTTCATCGCTGAATGGGACCGCCATGGCCCTTCCTCCATCTTTCTGTTGATTAGGATTCGCTCAAGCCTTGTGATACGATGTTCCTTTGATAATTTGGAATGCTCTGTACAATTGCTCAAGGAACAACACTGCAGCAAATTCGTGTGGGAAGGTCATTTCTGACAGTGAGATTCGAGGCAGGTGTTGTCCAAGATTGCTCCAGCCTTCTGCAGGACCAATTGCAACGTGTGTGTCGTGTGCCTGAAGCGTCCAAGACTGAACCTTCTTGGAAAAATCAACAGACGTGAAGGTTACGCCACGTTCATCGAGAAGGAACAATTGCCCGTTCATCGACTCAAGTTTTGAAAGGTACTTTGGTAATTCATCGTTGTGGACATGCACACTGATTCCAGCATTTTGCAACCGTGCTTGATAGGATTCTGCAAGGGCTTTGAGAGATGAATCTTTCAACTTACCGTGGATATGGAGGTGGATTCGTCCCATGGTAGTTCGAATGCCTTCTTGTTTTTCATCTTCATTCGAAAGATGAAAACGTAGATACCAAAACAGACCTCATGGGTTGGTGGCCGTTCGGTAAGAAATCATCAACCAGGCATCGAAGCGATGATCCTCTACGCAAAGACACGCGACAGTGGCTCTCTGAGCTTCGAGACGTCTGCGAGATGAATTTTGACAATCCAGAAGGAGCTCGCAGAGAAATTCGTCAAATGCAAGTCAATTGGCATCAAGCCTACGCTGAAGGTACGCTTCCCGAGTACAACAGAGAAGGGCTTGAAAGCCGAGCCTATCGCTTACTTGCCTGCGCAGACGACGAATGGATGGAATGGTTGGACAATGAAGAGTTTTGGAAACCTGGCTGGCGTCCTGACCGAGACGCTAACGAGGATTGAAGAAGGACGCTCAGGTGGAGTTGACCATGAGCCAAGCAACGTTGCACGTGTTGCAAACGTGTCCCTTCTCGTGGAAGGTACGTGGACTCATCGAGCATCTTGGACTCGATGTGGAAGAAATCCAAGTGAACGCAATGCGTACAAAGAAGGAACTCTCGTTCACGGATGGATGGAATAAGGTTCCTGTCTTCACCGACGGTGACGGAGAAGTTGTCGTTGATTCGACCCCAATCATGAATTACATTGATGAGAAATACAACAAATCGACGCTCTCAAGCGAACAGGGTAGCGAGCGATACGATACGATGCTCGCCCATGTTGATGAAGCCTGGAAACGAGCCACGATACCCATCCTCTACGGATCGCTTGGTGCTGCTCTGAGCACAACTCGACGTGTATCGAAATTGGAAAAGTTTGGATTTCTTTCTAGAAGGTTGTACGCATGGGCAGGTTTCCCAATCATGTGGGGAATCATTGCTCGAAAGCGGGTCAAGAAAGATGGACGAACGCCAAAGAAACTCTGGCACGATTTGCTGACGGAGTACACCGCCTCCTTCGACGGACAATCCTACTTTGGAGGAGAAGACCCTAATCTCGTTGATTTTGCTGCCTTCGGTTACATGCGATCGATTTCTCCATTCAAACAGTTCAAACTTCTTGAAGAACATGAGATGGGCATGAAGTGGTACAGATTGATGGAACAGCAGTTGAAGTGATTTTGTGGAAAACATCAATCTCAATGGTCTGGAATTCATCCCCATCGCTTCGGGTAGTTCGTGGCTTGGAAGCGATCGTGGTGGCTGGATTTACGCAAGTCAGCGGCCTCGGTATGAGGTTCGATTGCCCTCTTTTTACATCCTTCAGCATCCATTGACGCGTGGACAAGTTGCCCAACTGTTGGGAGAGTCGGAGACACCGGAAGGTGCCGGCGAACCGATGACTGGCCTCACAATCAACGAAATTGAAGCTCTGCAAGCAACAGTTCAGTCAACCCTTGATTCGATCGAAAGGGAGCAGTCATTGGAAGCACGATTACCATCGTTTCCTGAATGGAACCACGCCTTTTCCAACATTGAACTTGAACCCGGTGTTGTCGAAATTCTCAGCGATGCTGCTGCAACAAGCCATCGTGGAGGAATGATGGATGGACGACCACGTCCCGTTGAAACCGATGGCCCACTCCAACATCACCGACTTGCAGTGGAGATGCATCCGCGAAAAAAAGGAACACATGCAACATCGAACATTCCAGTGGATCGTCCGCTTCCAAACACTGTGGTACGATTCGTCCTCTCTCCGCCTCGAGTCGAGCCTGCGCGTCGTGTTCCAATGAGTGCTGATGTTGTCGTCAACCTCCGCACTGAAATCCTGTGGACAGGCGTGCTTGGAATCATCCCGTGGTTACTCATTCCAGTTCTGCGCGGCTTCGGATCGTATGCCCTCGATGGTTGGGCCAATCTCTTGTTCGGAGGGCTTGTTGCAGGGTTTGTTACAGGTGCAATTTGGCGTCCACGTCGACCATCAATACCATACGAAGATGGCGTTCAAGAATCGGATGGGTTGTTTGCCAATGTTTCCCAATAGGAATCTTTTCGCATCGAATCTGCGACACAAATAGCTGCCATGTTGACGATGTGTCGTACGCCATCTTGTCGAGCTACCAGTTGAACTGGGTGTTTCATTCCCTCGAGAATCGGGCCCGTCATTTCAGCATCTGCAAGTTGTTCAAGCATCTTGTATACGATGTTCGCTGATGCTAGGTTTGGTAGGACCAAAACGTTTGCAGGACCGGTGAATTCCATGAATGGATATTCCTTCTGGACGTTTGAATCGAGGGCAGTATCCGCTTGCATCGGCCCATCAATGACCAATGTAGGATCGAGAATGCGGGCCATTTCCACCGCTTCTTCAATTCGATCACTTCGTTGCGCACGAGTGCTACCAAAATTCGAAAACGAAAGCATGGCAACCTTCGGATCGACACCAAACCGACGAGCAACCTTGGCTGTTTGAACAGCAATTTCTGCGAGTGTTCTGCTGTCCGGGTATACATTCACGGTTGCATCAGCGAGGAACAGAATCTTTCCTTTGATGGTGACCATGTAACAGCCAATGAGGCAATGGGCATCATCCGAGGCACCGATGGTTTCCAATACTGGGCGAAGAACATCGCTGTAATTTCGACTCACACCGCCAACGAATCCGTCTGCATCTCCTGCTTCAACCATTTGACTTGCAAAGTAGGGTCGACTCTTGAGCAATCGTGCAGCATCGACCTTGGTCACACCTTTTCGCTTTCGTCGCTCAAACAATGCATCCGTGTAAGCCCCTTTGCGGCGTTCATCGAAACGAGGGTCATAGCATTCGTAATCGAAGTTGAAATGCATCTCTTCCATCATTCGAGCAATACGATCGATTGGACCGAGTAAAATTGGTTTGCAGATTTTTTGTTCTGCCAACTGGGCCGCAGCGCGAATAACCTTCTCATTGTCACCTTCTGGGAACACAATTCGCTTGTTTCTGCGACGAACTTGATTGATGATGCTGCGCATGATCGAATAGGTCATGCCCAAGCGGGCTTCTAGATCCTCTCGATACGATTGGAGTGAGAATTCCTCGGGCGTCACCGATGCAATTCCTTCTTCGACAGCAGCCTGAGCGACGGCAGACGCCTCCCAAATGAGTACTCGGCGATCAAACGGTTTCGGGATGATGTACTCTGGCCCGTATTCCATCGTGGCCCCATCGTATGCTGCAGAGATGTAATCTGGAACGGGTTCTTTGGCAAGTTCTGCAAGGGAACGTGTTGCTGCCATTTTCATATTCTGTGTAATGTCGCGGGCTCGAACATCGAGCGCTCCACGGAAGATGTAAGGGAATCCGAGAACGTTGTTGACTTGATTCGGATAATCGGAGCGTCCTGTTGCAATGATGGCATCGTTCCTTACCTCAAGGATCTCCTCGGGCATGATTTCTGGTGTTGGATTTGCAAGAGCAAACACGATTGGTTTGTCCGCCATTGCCGCAACCATCTCTTGCGTGACGAGTCCGCCTTTGGATAAACCAAGGAGCACATCAGCTCCTCTCATCGCATCGAGAAGTTGTCCATCATCGCAGTCAGCTGCAAACTTTGCCTTGTATTGATTCAGTTCGCCTCGGTCAAGACGTCCCTTGGTGATGATGCCTTGGGAGTCGACCATCTTGATGTTCGATCGCTGAACGCCAAGTGCCACATAGTGTTCTGCACATGCAAACGCGGATGCACCTGCACCTACGACAACAACCGAAATCTCATCCAGTTTCTTTTCTTGAAGTTCAACAGCATTCAACAATGCTGCACCCGAAATGATGGCAGTACCATGCTGATCGTCGTGCATGACAGGAATATCCGTTGCTTCTGCAATTCTGCGCTCAATTTCGAAGCATTCTGGAGCTTTAATGTCTTCAAGATTGATGCCTCCAAACGTTTTGGAAATGTTGACCACAGTCTGAATGAACTCCTCAGGATCGGTCACATCGATTTCAATATCAAACACATCGATATCTGCAAACGTTTTGAGCAACAATCCTTTTCCTTCCATGACTGGTTTGCTTGCAAGTGCTCCAATGTTACCAAGACCTAGAACGGCTGTACCGTTGGAAATAACAGCGACCAGATTTCCTTTTGATGTGTATCGATACGCATCTTCTGGACGGTCAGCGATTTCAAGACAAGGGTATGCAACTCCTGGCGAGTATGCGAGAGAAAGTTCGTGTGCTGTAGAATGTGGTTTTGTAGGTACAACCTTGATTTTTCCTTGAGGCGCTTCCTCATGGTAATCGAGGGCTTCCGTTCGAAGAATGTCGTCTTTCTGGTCTTCCATTCCTTTCCCCTAATTTCCACATGAACCCATCAATTGTTAGCG
>JAAXIR010000225.1:0-4841 GCA_012270265.1 Candidatus Poseidoniales archaeon | reverse complement strand
TCCGTGACGACATCCTGATCGAAGGATCCTTCCTCATGGTTATAGATGGATTCATTCAGAAGAATTTGGTCTTTCTTGTCGTCCATTCCTTACCCCTAATTTCGACTTGAACGCATCAATGGTTTGAGTCTTCGCTCGTTATTCCCATCTTTTGCAGGGTTCTGAATGTTGATTGAAACCACCGTTGGCAATGGAAGGACTATGGAGCATGTGCGTTTATCAGGGAACGAGGAAGACATATGCGTTCTCGAATTATTGCGACGATTGGCCCTGCAAGTGATAACGTGGATACGCTATCAGAAATGATGCAAGCGGGAATGAACATTGCACGACTCAACTACTCTCATGGCGATTTCAAGGGCAAGGAACAAACGATTCAAAACATCAGAGCGGCGGAGACAAAATCAGGCACGTACATCGCGCTGCTCGCTGATTTACCTGGTCCAAACCTCCGCTTGGGGCGTTTCGAAGGTGAAGTCGAATTGTTGCGAGGAGAGCTCGTTGACCTTCATTGTGGCTATGCTGAAGGTTTACCTCCACAGAGCACAACCATTCTCGGCGAAATGGTCAAAACTCTACCCGTCGAATGGGATGGACTGTCAAAAGATTTGCAAAAAGGAGACCCTGTCCTGCTTTCGGATGGGCTGATTCGTCTAGAAGTCCTCACTGCACCGGATTTTGAGGGTGAAATCGTTCGATGTCGAGTTGAAGACGGTGGCATTCTGACCGAACGAAAAGGCATCAATGTTCCACGAACGCTGGTGAAACTTCCTGCAGTAGGCCCACGCGACTTGGATTGTCTTGACCATGGCCTGTAGCAAAACGTCGATTTTGTTGCCGTTTCGTATGTTCGAAGTGCCGCAGATTTGATTCCAGCCCGGGAGCGAATTGAGGCCGCAGGCGTCCACACTTGGATTGTAGCGAAGATCGAACATCCTGCTGCTCTTGAGGATCTCACTGCTATTGTCGAATCCGCTGATGTGGTCATGGTCGCTCGTGGAGATTTGGGTGTTGAAATCCCACTCGAAGAAGTTCCTGCTGCACAAGAGCGAATCGTTTCAGCATGCCTCGAACGTGGAACGCCTGTTGTTGTTGCAACGCAGATGTTGGAAAGCATGGTCAATCATGCTCGGCCTACGCGAGCAGAGGTTACAGACGTTGCAACAGCCATCCGTCAGCACGTTAGCGCTGTGATGTTATCTGGTGAAACTGCAAGTGGCCAGCATCCTGTCAAAGCTGTTGAAACAATGGCGCGTATTGCTGAAACTGTTGAACAATCGACGAAGGGGTTGCCCGATCCACCTGCACTGGCTGCATATGTATCCGCTCGTGTAATTGCCGGTGCTGCGATCGAAATCGCACGTGAAACCGATGCAAAGCATCTCATCGTTGGAACAGAACATGGTAACGCAGCACGATTGATGGCGGCTCACCGACCTCGAATCCCCATCTACGCAATGACGAATCGTATTCGCGCTGCTCGGCGTACAACGATTCTTCCAGGAGTCGAATCACTCATTGTTGAGGAACAATCGCGTGCTCGTTCGACCGTTGCTGAAGCAGTCAAGCAGTTGTATGACATGAAGAGGATTCGCCCAAATGACACGATTGTTGCTATTTCAGGATCGCCCAAAGCTATCTCGGGAAGAACCTCGACCATTCGACTGCTTTTCATCAACGAGCAAGGCGAGTTGTCCGATTTGGAATGAAGCGTTGTTCTATCAACGACACAGGGCCTTTATGTAGTGAAGTGATTGCATCACTGGTATGAGCAAACGCTATGCCGACCGTCGAGGGCCAAAAAAGGCCCTCTTTTTGACCTCGTTAATGCTTCTTGCATCGTGGTCTGCTGTATTCGCCGGTGTGCCGTTTGCCTCCGCTCACGAAACGGACGATGTGGTCTCATGGCCTCTTTCTGGTTCCAACGACACTGGTTGGATTCAGTTGGATGCAATCGTGGGCAACGACCCAATTCTCTCCAGTCAAGCAACAGCTGATTGGGTTCTCGAGTTCGCACCAGGTGCAGAAATTTCGAACGTGTCACTCCAAGTCCATGTCAATGGCTCCAACGGTCTCATGATCAACGAACCTCTTCTCGTTGCCAACGACATCGGCATCAATCTCTTCGATTGGAGAGGGCTAGGGACTCTAGGCGCATCCGATTCTTTTGATGGAGCAAATCCTTACTCTGACCGGCTCTCTCCCAACAGCGCCTCCGGTGCAGGTTGGACTTTGCCTTCGGATGCAGACATCACAGAACTAGCCTTTGAAGCCCTAGCACCAGTTGACCCAATTACATCGTTCGCACCTGTGAGCATTCCTCTTTACAATGCAGTTCAACATCCAAGCGATGGGCAACTCTACTTGCAGGGCAGCACGTCCATTCTCGTTCTCGATGCGAACAACGATCCTGCAGTTATCGATCTCTACGACTTCGATGACCTCAATTCTGAGATTGTAAGCATCGCTATTGGGCCGAGTGGAAATATCCACGTTGCCTTCGCAGATGGAATGTTCAAACTGATTTCGCAAAACGACGGTACAGTGAGCGATGGTCTACCAGATGCTGGCTTTGAAATTGGGTTGTTCGAAGTGCTTCCATCGGGCATCTACGTCATGACAAGTGATGGAACACTGCTCCAGCTCGACGCATCCAATACATGGAGTCAGGTCGTTTCAGCGACCTCGAACAGTTGGCCTTCTTCGACACGAGTCAACGACCTTCACGAACAGAGCGGAATCTTGTATGCAGCAACCGACAACGGTGTTGGACGCTACGATTTAAACAACAATCAACCCCTTTCCACTTGGAGTTCTGCCAACGTCCTCCACAGCAACGATGTCACGAACATGGAATCTGCTGGCAATCAACTTCTCTTCGCATCAAGTGACAGCGGACTTGCACGATACAACTGGAATTCTGGTTTTTGGCTAGCAACATGGAGCGATGCAAATTGGCTGCCATCCAACGTTGTTTCAGGAATTCAATCGCATCAAGACACGCTTCACATCATGAGCGGTGATCAACTGCTCCGTTACAATCTGACGACGGGTGTCTTCGGATCATCCATCCCTCTCACCAACGTCAACCTCACTGAATCACGTATCCATGCCTTTTGTGCTTGGGACGCCAACGGGGAGCGCGCTCCCCCACCGATGATGCATGTCGCAACAGATGGCGGCCGTATCGTCCTAATCGATGCGAGTATGCAAAGCACCGTAACTCGAGAAATTGTTCTCGCAAGTGGCCCATCCGATGCTGCACTTACCGATGCACTCGAACACAACGGCATCCTCTATGTGGCAGGGTATTTCTCAGAAACCGTCGATCGCCTCGATATTGCTTCCTCTGTTTGGCTCACGCCAATTGACAGCGGCAATCCCGTCACATCCTTGGCAGCAACTGGAGATACCATCATTGCAGGTACACTTGAGGACGGATTGTTCCTTATCGAAAACGGCTCGATTCGGACCAACATTCCTCCCGGAGCGAATCAAGATGCTAGTTCAGAATACATTGTGGATATTGCAGCAGTCGGCGATTGCACGACCACAGCGGGTTGTCAAATCCTGTTTGTTCAGGAATACTCTGCGTTCAGAGCCGACATAGATTCAACCGCTGTTGGTTCAGCAACCCAGCTCTCATCGAATACCCTGCTGACCGGACAGGTTGCAACCTACGCCGGTGTAGGTTACTGGTCGTCCGATGAAGGTCTTCTTCGCTACGATATCGCAAACGACACGTTCCTTGCAGCGTGGGGGTCAACAGGCGTAAACGGTGTCGATAATGCTCCTGTTGCTGTGGTTGGAGATGTTCTTCACATGGGCCTTGCAGGGTACGGTGTTGCTCGAAAAGACCTCTCTACGGGAGAGATCCTCACACCAATCACATCGCAGAACAGCATCATGACGTCCAACACCATCTATGCGCTCGAGGTAAACGGGAACGATCTGTGGATTGGGACACAGCTTGGTGGATACATTTGGGACGGTTCCTCGATGAGCCAACTCACCACTTCGGGAAGTGATTGGACCCGCCGCCCTTCGCAACACTTTGACTTCGAGTACGATGGTAACTGGATGTATTCTGGAACAAACATCGGTGTTTGTCGCTACTCGCCAAGCAACGGAGCCATCGATGATTGTCTCAATGTTTACGACGGCATGCCAAATTGGGCAACCTACGTTGTAGGCGTGAACAGCACTACGGTCTTTGGTGGAACCTTCAGCGGTGTAGGCCTCATTGACAAGAGTAGTTTCACTGTTGATGACGAATGGGAAGCGACCGCATCGACCTCGGACGCTATCGTCGAAGTCATCGATGATATTGCTTACATTGGGCTTACTGGAATTGGTGTAGCTCGATGGGACATCGCAAACAGTGAGTGGTTGACCACGTGGACCGAGGACAATGTCCTCGACAATGGAAACGAGATTGTCACGAGCCTCATCGCTGATATTCGACCGGGTTACATTTGGGTCGGTGGACGAGACGGTTTCCAGTTGATTGGGACCGCAAATGGAACGGAATTTTACGACATTGAGAAATCGAATTCATTGTACAGTGGGAACGGAGATCCCTTCGCCTTGACGATGTATGGGTATACCATGTATTACCATCAAGGCACTTCAAGTGACAGCATCTACGGAATCGATGTGGCGAACTTTACCTCGATTACGCCACTCGATGCAGGACAACGCGTCGGAGAGAATGGAGGAGACATTGCTGGATTGAACATCGTCGGTGATATGCTCCTTGCGAGCGTCGTTTCCGGCCAATGGTGGAATCAAGATGGAAGCGGAGGTATCGCTCAGTACAACCTATCGACAAGCACTTGGGG
>JAAXIR010000262.1 GCA_012270265.1 Candidatus Poseidoniales archaeon | reverse complement strand
CTTCCAGCTGTATCAACCAGAACAACGTCGATGTTCTTCGCCTTTGCCGACTCAATGGCATCGCGAGCAATGGCTGCTGCATCGCCGCCACGTTGACTCGAAATGCACCGAATACCCAAGTTCTCACAATGCGATTCGAGTTGTTGAATTGCTCCGGCTCGGAATGTATCGCCTGCTGCTGCAATAACGGAGTGGCCGTTCGACTGCAGTCTGTTCGCAATTTTCGCAGCAGTGGTTGTTTTCCCAGTTCCGTTAACACCTACAAGCATGACGACAACTGGCGCATCGCCCTGATCCAAGTACGATTGAACGGAAGCATCGAAATCCCAATATCCTGCTGAAAGAAGATTGCGAAGTGCACGCTTGAGTGCTGCTTCGAGAACCTTGGCAAGTTCTGCACCTCGTCGCAATCGTGCCCCAACGAGACTTTTCCGCAATGCAGCGAGAACAGATGTAACTGCTTCACTCGAGATATCAGACTCAAGAAGCATCCATTCAAGTTCTTCGAGGAGATCATCGAGAACTTTTCCAGCCTTGATGACTCGACCACCTTGTTCAACAATTCCTCCACCAAGTTCGATGGAAACTGAACCGGCTTCGGTTTCAATATCTGCGCTCTTTGATGAGCCTCGAGGAGCGGCTTTCACTTCCACGAGTTGTCGGCCTGTTGTCGTGCGCATCATCGAAAGGTCGACTTTCGAACCCTTCGGTTTTGCAATGGTTGTCGCTTTTCGCCGCTTCAATTCCTTTGCTCGTTGCTTTTCCAGCTTCTCAAGCCGCTTGCGCTCTTTCTTTGTGAGTGTTACAGGCAGGGCGATGTCATCGTCTTCATCGTCCCAATCATCCCAGTCGTCATCCGAGGATTCAACAGATGGTTCTTCGAATCTTTCCTCTACGATTTCAGGCACATCATCCTCCCAATCTTCTTCGATTTGCTTGGATGATTCAAGTGCTGCTACGCCTTCTTCTGAATCTTCCATTGCAGTGAGAGCGTCAGAATCGACTTCTTCAGCGACCTCTTTGACGCGCTTCTTGAATCGATCGAAGAGGCCCATGTTCTCACCTAATCATCCAAGGTTAGTTCGTTACCAAACATACCGCCTCTGCGTCGCTTTGGCTTCGAAACTGGTACCTCTGCTGGTTCTGGCGTAGATTCAGTTTCGTTCACAGCCGTGGATGGTTCGGGTTGAGTCTGTGCTTCTGCAGCTGCAGTGAAGGTTTGAGCCAATGTAGCAATGGTTGATTCAAGTTGCTGGCTTTGCGATTGAAGGCTCTCGAGGAGTGTTCCCAATTCTTCCATTCGTTCTCGAGTAAGTGATGCCGCATCCGACCAAGTTCGTTCGCCAAAAATACCGCTTCCAAGATCGACAATGGTGGTTCCCTCTCCGCCACCAGGGTGTTGGCAGGTAAGCGTTACACCGGCTCCAATGGAGACGTGCATCTTCATTTCTGAATCGTGGTCTTTTTTCGACAGTGTTTCGAGAATCGTCGCCGTAACATCATGTTCTCCGAGAACATTGATCACCTGTTCGATTCGTTCTTGAACTTCGTGAAACCGTTCACGATTCATTTCAACGAGTCGTGCTGTTCGTTGAAGTTCAGATTGTTCCACAAGACCGCCTCATCAACGCCTATGGTGCGACCTTCATGAATGCGGCGATGGCGCAATCACTCTTCTTCAGCCACTGGAGCAATGGTGCCACCAGCAGCTGCGATTTCCTCACGGAAGTGGTGAAGAACGCTTGGTTCGAGAGATGTTCTTGGATCGATTTCGCTTACAGAATCGATGTTGATTGCACGGCGAGTTGCCTTGTGGCGGGAGCCGATAATCGAGTACACACGGTGCTCAGCATCGGCTTTTGAGGATGCTACAACATCGAGCGAGAATTTCTGTCGGAGACGACCGAACGGGGCTTGTCCATCAACACGGAAGGCCTTCATGAATCCAAGGCGACTCGTTTCTTGATTTAAACGCGATGGTTGAGAGTTGGCGAGGGCATCGCGTGTTTCATCAACGTGGAAGAGCAGCATAAGCATGTGCGAAGTCTTCTCTTAGCAGTGCTCCTCCTCGTTGCGCCTCTCCCAATCGGAAATGTGCATGATGAGGCGATCTACTCTGGCGAAGAAGCTCTTCTTCTGCTTCCGGAAGGTCAAGTATGGGGACAGTCGGATTGGGATATGTTGCACCAATTTGGACTCACACCGTTACGCTCGATTTCTCCATCTGAACTACTCGTTTGGAAATTGGAAAAGGGGGCTCAACATCCAACTGCCAGTGAATTAAATTCTGAAAAGGCAGAATGGAAATCGCTTCCACACGAAGGGCAAACGGTTCGGGTTGTTCTTGAGCCAGGACTTCCATCCAGCGTTGTCGTAGATATTCATGAGCACATCCAGCTAATTGGAAACAGCCTTGTAGGCTCAGTGAATGATGGCTATTTGCCATCCGTCGAGATAACATGGGCTTCCAATCTGAATATGGAATGGTTTGCCAACATTGACGGTGTCCTTTGGCTAGAGCCAGTATTGCCTACTGGTGGTCGAAATCTCAATTCAGGAGCGATTCTCTCTGGATCTGCTACGGATACGCACCCTGCTGCATGGACGTTTGGACTCAACGGTTCTGGTGTTGTGATTGGGGTTGCAGATACGGGAATTGATTCCGACCATTCCTGTTTCCGCAATATCTCGAATGCGTCAATCGGCATCGATCATCGGAAGTTGTTGCATGTGAACACAACCATTGATGGATGGGATAGTTCAGGCCACGCAGATTACCGTCATGGCACGCACACCGCAGGAATTCTTGGTTGCCATCCTATCGCAACAGCGATTGAAAACAGCATTCCGTCCTCAATCATGTCCCTCGGTTATGGATCTCAATTGGTCGTTCAAGACATTGTCTCCGAACAAGGCTGGCAACCTCCAGACGTCGACCTCTTACTTGCTGAATCAGCCTTGTATGGCGGATATCTCCATTCCAATTCATGGGGCGATGATACCACGGATTATACCCTTAGGTCTGGTGATTTTGATGCCTTCACGCGTGAGTTCCCGTGGACCTTACCATTGATTGCGCCTGGGAACAACGGTGGCTTGGTTCTTGAACCAGCCAATGCGAGGAACGTCATTGCCATCGGGGCCGCTACAAAGGATCTTGATACGGAACGGTGGATGTCATCGGTCCATGGGCCAACCGATGCCGAAACACGTGGCATCTTCGCTCTCGCACCAGGCGTATCGATTGTCTCCGCTCGCTCGGACGGTTCTCCAGAAACATACAACACAGGACAGCACACATTGAGCGGAACCAGCATGTCCACACCAATGGCTGCAACATACGCAAGTGTGATTCAACAAATGGTCCAAGAAGGTTGGCTAACGGGACACAACGAGACTCTCACTGGGCATTCATTGGCGGAACGGGCGCCTTGGTTTGGAACTGATATCCCGCAACACAACATCTTACTCGGTGATGGATTCACACCATCTGCACCAATGATGAAGGCTCTCCTTTCGCTCTCTGCAACACCACTGGCTGAGGCACATCGAAATGGGGGGGACGGAGGGTCCGGTGCTCCAAATGTATACGACGGCTGGGGCATACTCAATCTAAGCGAAATTATCGATTTCGAGCGTCTAGCATTACCCTCCGCTGATGGCGAACGACCAGTTTCAAATGTTTGGATTCATGACTCTTATCGGTTAGAGGACGGTAGCCCTTCCGAGCAATTCGAAGGGCGGATCGGAGCATCACAACCAATCGAATATCTCATGCAGAACAGTTGGGATGGTGAGGGTGCGGTCGGGCCGTTCCTTGCAACAAATGATGTCTTCCAGCAACGTTTCATCCTCAATGGTGAAGCGCTTGATGTACGGTTGTCCACACAAGCAAAGCCAGAGCCACATCTCGTCGACGATGTTCAACTCATGGTTCGTTTACCCGACGGTCGCTTTGCTGTTGGAGAGAGTTATCGAAGCGATGGTCGCTCAATGCTGTACTATGATTTTGCTGACCACCTCAATACCACAGCCTTCCCTCCATCCAACGAAACCACCGTCGGCATTCACCTCGATGAAGAAACGCTCAACGGGATTGAGTATGTTGATATCATCGTAACGGGGCGCTATGTGACGCCTGGAAATTTACCCGGCACATTGGGTATAGAGGGCGATCGACTTGGATTTGGTCTTGCTGTCCGTGGTGTTGAACTCGACCCATTGAATCACTCCGATGCGGATGGAGATGGTGTACCGTACGAAGGCGATGTCTGTCCTTTCGTCAGTGCACTCGGCTGGGATTTGGACATGGATGGATGCATTGATGATCTCGATGAAGACGGTGTCGAAGACAACTTCGATGATTGTTTGATGACGCCTCTGGACGTTCCAGTAACGCAACAAGGTTGTGCACAACAAAACGAAGCTCCTCGGGTGTTCTTGGACGAGGTATCGTTGCAGCAGCACGATAATGAAACCATGTCCATCCTCTATTCGATTCTCGATGAGGATCCCGTTAACGTAACGATTGTTCTCGAACGTCTCGGCTCACAGACAGGAACCGTGTACGTGTGCACAATGCTTGTTCTCGATGATGCTTGGAATATGTGCTCCGTAAACGTGAGTCAAGATTTCTTCCCGTTGAGTGCGGCTGGAAATTGGACGGTTGTAATTGATGCAACTGATTTGAATTCTAGTTCGTGGACTGCCCCCGCATCGACGAGTTATATGTCTGAACAGATCACAATCCACGTTTCACAGCCGATTCAAGAAGAAAAGAACCGTGCCAGCTCATGGCCGAATGCTGCACTATGGTCGTCTCTTGTTGCCGCAATTGTCATTTCTCTGATTGCCCAATTTGTTCTCCGAAAGTCTCGGCATGTATGAAAATTGAGCGAAGATTGTTCATGGTTTTGAAGGGCTATCTTCAAACCTTATGGCATCCACGGTGGTTTATCCGAGAAGGTGTTCAAGATGAGCGGACGATTATATGTTGGAATTGACCTAGGAACGTTTCAGTCAACCATTGCTTCAAGCGCAGGTGCCATGCACTCTGTTGAAACTGTGGTTGGGCGACCAAAAGACCCCGTAGCACGAAACTTCCTCAAGCGTGACGTCCTCTTTGGCGCTGATGCACTGAAAAACAAACTTGCTTGCAATCTCTACCGCCCAATGGCAGCCGGTGTTGCTCAGGATGATGAAGCCAACCTTGCTGCTGCAAAGGCTTTCGTATCTCACCTTATCGAAACCGTCGATCCAGAAGAGTTCGACGAGGTCTTTGGCGTCATTTGCTCTCCGAGTCACGTTTCATTTACCGATAAGAGCAATCTCGTAGCAACTCTACGTGGCCAAGTCAATGCAATCATGGTCGTTACTGAACCGTTTGCAACAGCCTTTGCAATTGGTGAAATCGGTGGCTCCATTGTCGTCGATATCGGCGCTGGTACAACCGACATTGCTCGAATCCACGGAACATTCCCTACCGATGAGGATCAAGTCACCATCCAGGAAGCTGGAGATTGGCTCGATCTTGAACTAAAGAACCTCATCGCAAAGAAGTTCACTGGAGCGCAAATCACCAAGGACATGGTCCGAAAGTGGAAAGAAGAATCCTCCTACGTCGGTGGCGACGTTCGAACCGTTGAGGTTTCACTCTCTGTTGATGGTAAGAGCCAGAATGTCGACATTGGCGACCTCATTCAAGAGGCGTGTGAACTGTTGATTCCTAAGGTCGGTAACGCCATCAAGCGCATTGTTGCTGAAGCAGACCCTGAGTACCAACCGGTTCTCCGCAACAACATCATTCTCTCCGGTGGAGGATCCCTCATCGAAGGGCTCGCTGAGCGAGTTGCTCGAGAAATCTCGGACATTGGTGATGTCAACGTTTGGTGCGTCGAAAACCCATTGGAAAAGGTCGCTGAAGGTGCACTCATGCTCGCAGGTGAAATGCCTGACGACATGTACACCTCCATCAACTGATTTGGTTTATCCAAGCAACGCCAAAATCAGGCGCCTAATGCCCTGATTCACAGGGAAGGTTCAAGAGTGGTTGAGGTTCGATAGTTCCCTGTATGACGCTTGGCGCTCCGAACCCAGATGCCTCTCGAGGTTCAGAAACCAGTTCTGGAAACGACAGAGCTGCTCTTGAAGGGATGCTGAAAAGTTACCCAATTGAACAGCTTGTCGAAGAAGTCTTGATCGCTTGGGATGAGCTTGGGCGACGCAACGATGAAGTTGTCACAATCAAGCAACGACTACGAGTCTTGGAACTCGATCTCGCTGAGCGCGAAGACGAGGTTGCCCCTGAGATTCAACGCCTTCACGAATCCGAAGAGCAGTTGAAAGAGGCGGAAGCACGTATTGTTCACCTTGATCGATTGTTGAATGATACTCGACAAGAGCTCGATGCCCAAGCTTCGTCCTTGTCCAAGGAACAACAAGACGCTCTTCATGAAGAAGTCGAACAATTGAGGGCTCTGAGTGTTTCGCAAGATGAAGTCATTGCAGAAATGGAGGGCCGTATGGGGCTCATGGTTGAGGCCTTAGAAAAGGCCGCGGATGCAGGGCTTACTTCGGTTACCGCGGATGAAGTTCGCTCATTGAAACATCAACTTGAAGAAAAATCTGCTCAATACGATGCGGAAGTTGCCGCTAACAATGCTTTGGAAGAAGAGCGTCAACGTTTGCGTGATATCGCTGACCGAATGCGTGGACTCCTCGATGCCCGTGACAAGCGTCTTGCAGACCTTGAAGAGCAACTCGAACGCGTCATGCAGGGTCCTCGATCTGTTTCCGCTGAGCACGACTATTTGGTGGAACAAATCGAAGAAATGAAGCGAAGGCTCCTTGAGCGAAATCGGGAATATGAGTCTCTACGTCGACGTGAGCGACGTCTTCACACCGATGTATTCGAGCGTGATGAGCGTATCCAACAGATGTCACTCACCATTACCGATCTTGAGGCGGCTCTCACAGACCGCGTTGCTGAAATCCGTGAATTGGAATCTCAGAACGCTGTTGCTATGCAAGAGGTGACCAGCGTCCGTCGGGGTGAGCGAACAAGGGAAGTTGTTGGACGTGTCTTTGCTGACTCCCTTTCCTTGGTACGTGGTCATGATGCCCGAGAGGCCAAGCGAGAAGCGTATGCGAACAGTCCTGATGTTGAACGTACACTTTCAACACCTGATGCTGATGATATGCGTAACCTTGCAGAAGGTGGAACCGTTGATTTGGGTGTTGAGGAATCTGAACTACCTCAAGGAATGGATGTGGATGATGTTCGCCCACCTTCGCCTGGCGGTAGTGGAGATCCTGTTCTCTATGAAGATGAGTCAGAGAACACTGATGAGTGATTGTAGTCGCTCTTTCAGTACTTGTAGGTCATCGAATTCTTCAGTAATTGTTCCAGTAACAATGTAGTCTGCTCCTGCATCTGCAGCAGCTTTCATTTGTTCTGGAGTACGTATTCCTCCACCGACAATGAGGGTACACTGCATGGATGATTTTGCTGTCTTGATGAGATCCAGTGAAACTGGTGATGATGCGCCAGAGCCCGCTTCAAGATACACGGTTGAGAAACCGTACATTTCGGCTGTTTGACAGTATGCTGAAACGAGTTTTGAGTCGTCTGGGTGAATCAGGTCCGCTTGTCCGACTTCACCAACTGCACCTCCTGGAGCACAAACAATGTATCCGGTTGGAATGGTTTGAAGACCTGCTTGAGCAATATATGGGGCACCTGTGAGTTGCTCATCAATTAGGAAGCGGCGTGAAGTGCTGTTCATCAGCATCATGAACAAAATTCCGTCTGCTTTTGCAGACATAGCATGTGCTCCACCTGGAAACAAGATCACTGGAATGTTCCACATCTCTTCGTCAGCATCAGGATGTTGGCTGGCTGCAAACATTGCAAGTTCGAAGGCTTCCTGAATGGATGCGCAAGTTGCATCGACAATATTGCTGCCAGTATCAGTTGACCCACCCACGAAAATAGCAGATGTGCCACACTCAACAGCTACAAGCGCACGTTGTGCTGCAACTTCTGGAGATTGTTTGTCCGGATCGATGAGGGTGATGTGTTTCGTTCGAGATACGTCTCGAGGGAGCATTGGCTCGTCATGCATCCACATTCCATTCACCCGTTGATGGTCGTGTGTAGCAGAGAGTTGTTAAGGAATTTCATGATTCATGAGCAAGAATTCACATACCGTATCGAAGAAGCCTCAACCATGGTTGATGTTGAGAGGCCTTTGCGAACCATCCTCTCGCGTTCCGATGCTCCAAAAGGAAAGATTCGCCTTGCCATACTTTGTTCCATCCTCAACAAAATCTGGGATTTGGCCCCCCCTCTCCTTATCGGTGTTGCTGTTGACGTTGTCGTTCAGAAGGAAGATTCTCTACTAGCGCAGTGGGGCATCATCGACCCTTGGAATCAACTCATTGTCCTAGCTGTAGCAACATTTGTCATATGGGGTCTCGAATCATTGTTCGAATACTTCTACGCGGTTTTGTGGCGTAATCTCGCTCAAACAGTGCAACACAATCTCCGGATTACGACCTTTGATCACGTCCAAAACCAATCCATGACGTGGTTTGATGAACACCAGAAGGGCGATCTGCTCGCCATCATGAACGATGATGTCAACCAACTTGAACGGTTTCTCGACAAAGGTGCAAACGATCTCTTGCAGGTAACAACAACCGTGATTGTTGTTGGTGCTGTGTTCTTGTATCTCTCATGGGAAATTGCACTCTTTGCAGTACTTCCGATTCCTATTATCCTCTGGGGTTCCTTCCTTTATCAGAAGAAACTTGAGGTTCGATATCGGGATGTTCGAGCAACTGCGGGACAATTGAATGCGCTGCTCGAGAACGATCTAACAGGAATGGCCACAATTCAGTCGTTCACCAATGAGACGTTGGAGCTGGAGCGTGTTCGGTCTCTTTCAGAAGAATACAGAAGTGCAAATCGATCAGCCATTCGTCTTTCAGCAGCATTCGTTCCACTCATCCGGATGGCAATCTTAGCCGGATTTACGGCAACACTTCTCCTCGGGGGACGACTTGCATTGGACGGTGTGTTGGCAGTCGGCGCATACTCCGTTCTCGTATTCATGACACAACGGCTGCTATGGCCACTTACTCGCTTGGGTGAGACTTTCGACTTATACCAGCGTGCTATGGCTTCCTCTGTTCGTATCCTTACGCTCCTCAATGAACCTCGCACGGTGACCGATGGAGAACATGTATTGGAGGAAGAGGTAGCGAAACAATCACCGATACGCTTCGAAGATGTTGGTTTTGCATATCCAGAGCGTTCAGCCCTTTTCAACGACTTCAACGTCGAAATAGAGGCAGGAACAACCCTAGGAGTTGTTGGATCGACCGGTTCTGGTAAAACCACGCTGACTCGATTCCTCTTACGTTTCGTTGAACCCAACGGCGGAAGTATCTCTTGGGGAGGAAAAGACATTAGAGAATACACTCTTGAGTCGCTGCGTCATTCCATTGCTCTTGTCTCACAACACGTCACACTCTTTCCTACATCGATCCTAGAAAACATTCGATATGGTCGAAACGATGCTACGGATGAAGATGTTAAGCAAGCGGCACTCGCCGCTGAAGCGTTTGACTTCATCGAAGAACTTCCCAATCAATGGGATACGTTTGTTGGCGAAGGTGGATATCGGCTCTCCGGTGGCCAACGTCAGCGCATCGCCATTGCCCGAGCAGTACTGAAAGATGCCCCATTCCTCATTCTCGATGAGGCGACGTCTGCAGTCGATAATGAAACAGAAGCCGCATTGCAACGAAGTATTGCTCGAATCAGTAAGGATCGAACGACGATTATTGTCGCGCACAGACTATCGACCGTTCGTCATTCAAATTCCATCTTGGTGTTAGAAAGTGGAGAAGTAATTGAACATGGAAAACATGAGGATTTACTCGCTCTAAATGGTAAGTATGCCTCTCTGTGGTCCGTTCAAATGGGTGAAAAAATCGACAGATAATGTTACACGCGAAAACGAAAGTATATATTCGCGACGAAATCATTACACCTTGATGAACATGCAGTATGAAAACTCATCAAAACTACGAAGCCTGAAGTTGAACCGCCGAAACAGCGCTGTACTCGCTGTTATGCTGTTTGCACTTGCAGCAGTTGCTCTTCCAGCAGCTGCTGAAACAACCAACCCTGCTACCGCTGATTGGCTAAACGATAACAAGAACGACGGACTAGAACTCGTCACTTTCTTCTTGTTCTTCGTTGGTTACATCTCAATGGGTGCAGCGTTCGTCTTCTTCATGAGCGAGCGCGGAAACGTCGGTAAGGAACACCGCACAACCATGACAATCTCCGCATTGATCGTTGGTATCGCAGCGTTCCACTACTACTACATGCGTGGCGTCTACGTCGAGCACCAAGTAGTTTCCATTGAGTACCGATACATGGACTGGATCATCACTGTTCCACTCATGGCACTCAAGTTCCCAAGCCTCGTCGGCAAGGATGCTATCACTGATGCAAAGGCCCTTGGAATGGGATTCACAGGAATCTGTTTCACTGGTGCACTCATCATGATCGGATTCGGATACGCTGGTGAAGCTGGTCTTATGGACAAGTACCTAGCACTAATCCTCGGAGGTATGGGATGGGCAATGATCATTGTCGCAACCGGTACACCATGGTCAAGTGGTAAGGGTGTCGATAACGACAAGATCGCCCCAGAACTCATGTGGAGCGCAAACGCTCTCCGATGGTTCATCGTTGTTGGATGGATCATCTACCCAGCAGGTTACCTCTTCAGCCCAGAAGTCGCTATCATCGACGCTGGCGAAGCAGGCGAACTCTGGATGGGTATTGCTTACAACATCGCTGACATGATCAACAAGATCGGATTCGGTGTCGTAGCATGGATGGGAGCCAAGAAGGCTGCCGAAGCTACCGCTTGAGTAGAGAGATAGATTACAGCATGTCATGACTGGGGAGGGCGCCTTACGGCGCCCTCTCCTCTTCATGGCGAGACATCTGTCGTAACGCATACTCGAGTGAGTATGTTGGAAACCGTGTTCTCCAGAACACGCTCAAAGGCCACCATACCAGCGTGAACGTAATCACAACTGGTACAGCAGAAGACCACGCTAAAACTACGTCTGATCCCAGGTAAATTGGGATAAAATGGACAAGGTAGAGTGTGAGGGAAAGCTGTCCTAAATGATGTAGACCACGTAATGGTAGACGGTTCTCGAGGAGTAGCCATAGGATCAGAACACCAGTACACGCACCGATAAGAAACGGAGTGTTCGCTGGAAAGAAGGTCAGTATGGCCTCTCCTCGGGGTTGGGCGAATGGAATGCTTGTCTGTATTGATTCATACAGAAACAATGTGCAGAGAAGCAATCCTGATACGATCACTAGACTAAGTCTTCGGATTGTTGGAGCATGTATGTTGATACCTGCACCAAGAATCGAGAAGAACATCCATGGGAACAGTGGGTATGTCCCTGTTACCAGTAAATGAGATAGAAACTGGATGATTGTTATCGCCTCAATTCTGTCATTCCATGATAGAGAGGAATCTCCTGGTGAGAATGCGGTATTGATGATTCCAATGAGCACAAGGGTTGCTCCAAATGCTATGCTGTTCCGTGAAATCCGGATCCATATTGGCGCCAAAAGGTACAGGATAGCAAACAGAGAGAGCACGCCCGGTGTGAATGGATCAAAGAGATGGGATGCAGTGATGTTGACGAGAAACTGTGCAATCATCAAAAAGACGAATCGAATCATTGCTTTTCGTAACGTCCATGTTGATTGAACAGTGACCCAACCTCCAACAGTTACAAACAACGGTGCTGCTAGACCTCCAAGACTTGCAACGATAAGAGCGAGTAAGGATGTTGTTGATGCATCTGCCGGCGCCCATGTGGCTGCAGCATGTCCCATAATCATCAGAAGAATGGCAAGACCTCGAATCTGATCGATGTCTTGCCGACGACTCATTCTTGGTCACCGCTGACTACGAACGTACTCAACCGCATTTCGGAAGATTTGCAATCCTTCACCTTCCCAATCATCATCGAGATCCATCGATGTGTGTTCGGGATGAAGCCACATGCTGTAGAAGGCTTCTGGATGCGGCATTAATCCAAACACAAGACCCGTCGAGTCACAGATTCCTGCAATGTTTCTCATGCTTCCATTCGGACTCATTGGGAACGGCAACAATTCGTCTTGAATTCCCTCACCAACCGGGGTTGTAGGGTCAACGTATCGGACCGCTAGCAGATGGCTCGACTGCAGATTGTCGAGATCTTGTTCTGTTGGCATAACATATCGCCCTTCGCCGTGGCGAACTGGGCACTCAATCCTCTGGATTCCTTTCGTCCAAATGCACGGACTTTCCGAATCGAATTCCAATGTGACCCATCGATCCTCGTAACGACCCGTATTGTTGAGAGTAAGGCTCGCCCGCTGTACAAGATCGGGTTCGAGTGAAGCATCTGCTGGGCCTGGCAAAAGCCCTGTCTTTACGAGAGCTTGGAATCCATTGCAGATGCCGATGATTGGTTTTCCATCAGTGACGAATTGTTGCAATTGTTCACGTAGTGCGAATCGAAGACGATTTCCGAGAAGACGTCCGCTTCCAAGGTGATCTCCGAATGAGAAACCACCAGGTACTGCAAGTATGTCGAACTCAGATAGGCTTCTTTCACCTTGTACAAGACGGTTCACGTGGATACGTTCCGATATGCCGCCAACCATCTCGAACACTGCTGCAGTTTCTCGATCGCAATTGATTCCGAAGCCAAACAGAACGCAAACCTTGACGTCTTGACTCATTCAATCGCCCCCGTCATGTCCAATGCTCCTTTCCAGGATTCAGTCAATTGTTCAACATCAGCTTGAATCAGTGTGTCATAACCGTCCTCAATCAACAGCTCTGAGGATGCTGAAACCATACCGATGAGATGGAGGTCAGCACCTTCCATCATTTCGACAAATGCGACTTCATGTTCCGCTTCTACAGATACAACAATTCGGCCCAGAGATTCACTCCATAGACGGCTGAATGCATCGCCCGGTCCAATTCCGTCAATATCAATAAAGGCCCCACATCGACCTCCTATGCACATTTCAGCAAGTGCAATTGCAAGACCACCTTCACTGCAATCATGAGCAGTACGGATCAATCCAGATTGAATGGCTGTGGACAATTTACGGTAGACTTCCAATTGTCCTTCTGGATTTTCGAGTAAGGGAACTTGGCCTCCAATACCGCTCACTTCGCCACGTTCTCGAAGATGGAAGGCCACCTCAGAAGCTCCAAGCTCGTCGTACGTAGTTCCTACGAGATAGATGCGTTCACCATGGTGTTTGAAGTTCGATGTTGCTGTTTTTCGAACATCGGGTTGATTTCCAAATAAAGAGAACAGCATCGTAGGTGGTATCGAGATCTTGTTTGGCCAAACCCCGTAATCGTTCTTCATGGAGTCTTTACCAGAAACACAAGGAAGGCGATAAGCACGGCACACGCGTTCAAGTTCTCGATTCGCTCGAACGAGCTGTGCAAGCTTGAACTTCCCATCCGGAGTTTTCTCCGATTCAATTGGGTCTGGCCAGCAGAAGTTATCCAAACCTGCCATCTTGTCAATATCGACGCCAACGCATACAGCGTTTCGAACGGCCTCGTCGATTGAGGCTGCGACCATCGCTCCTGCATCGATATCGGAATATCGCGGGGCGATTCCACACGATATGACGAGGCCTTGTGAATCGCCATGGATTGGAGCGATAAGCCCAGCATCCCCCGGACCGTCCCGCTCAACACCAACGAACGGTTTCACAACAGTCTGGGCGATAACTTCGTGATCGTATTGCCGAACCCAAGTTTCCTTTGATGCGATGTTGGGTCGTGCAAGCATTTCCATCAAGAGTTTGCTTTGATCCAACCCTGTTGGTGCAATGAACAATTCATGTTGTGGCGGAATCCACTCAGACTCGAGTTCGAGTTGTGGAACGCCATCGTGGAGGAAGGTAATTGGAAGGTACGCAACTGTTTCTTCCCCGTGCTTAACGTGGAAATAGCCTGTATCTGTGAAGGTAGCAACCTGTGTGGCTTCAACCTCGTGGAGGTTCGCAAGTGCTTCAAATGCGTCTTTGTCTTTGGGAGAAACGGCCACTGTCATTCGTTCTTGAGACTCTGAAACAAGAATTTCCCAGGAGGAAAGGCCTTGCTGCTTCAATGGCACTTTACCGAGATCGATTTCACAGCCATTGGTGTACTCAGCCATCTCTCCAATGGACGAGGATAAGCCTCCTGCCCCGTTGTCGGTTGTGCATGTAATGAGGCAAGCATCTCGAGCCTCAAGAAGCATGTCCATCATTTTCTTTTGAGTAATTGGATCTCCGATTTGTACGGCGCTTGATGGTGACTCATCCGTTAATTCAAGTGATGAAAACGTTGCACCATGAATGCCATCTGAACCAACCCGTCCCCCAACCATGTAGACCAAGTCGCCAGGAGTTGGATTCTTTTCATGGGACTCACGGCCATCTGCTAATCGGCGTGGCATAAGGCCTACCGTTCCACAGTAGACCAATGGCTTGCCAATGTAGCGCTCATCGAAAACAATTGATCCATTGATGGTGGGGATTCCAGATTCATTACCACCGACACGTACACCAGCATGTACGCCTCGAAGGACACGTGAAGGGTGAAAGAGGGTTGAGGGTAACTCGCCGGTCCAGTCCGGTGGACCGAAACAGAAGACGTCTGTGTTGGCAATCGGACGGGCGCCCAAACCTGTTCCGAGAATATCGCGATTGACGCCAACAATTCCGGTCATTGCACCTCCATATGGGTCGAGTGCAGATGGTGAATTGTGTGTTTCTGCCTTCATGCAGATGGACCAATCGTCGTTCCAAGCGATGACTCCGGAGTTATCGTGGAAGACAGAGAGGAGCCAATCAACTTCTTTTGCCATATCATGGGTTGGTTTCATAATGTGCGTTTTGAACAATGAATCGATGGTCGTGTCTTCATTTGTTTCTGTGTCAACGTGATGGATTTTGCTTGCAAAAATCTTGTGTTTGCAATGTTCACTCCATGTTTGTGCCAGACATTCCAATTCGACGTCTGTTGGAGCATCGGGCGAGATTCCTGCGTTGGTTCGAGCTGTACGTGTTGCTTCGTCACGGTAGTGATCACGTATGGTTTGCATTTCATTCAAGTTCAATGCAAGCAAACCTTCGTTCGATAACCGAACAAGTTCTTCATCAGCAACTTCGAGATTGATGATTGCAGGGGCTTGACGTACAATGGTTGGCCGTTCTGGGAACGTCAAGTGCGTTGCCTGATTTGTCTCGAGTTGTTCTTTTGTTGTGAGGATGGATTTCTCGATTAACCCGTTGAAAAGAGTGGATGCAAGCCAGGTATGATCAGTTCCATCTGGTAATTCGAGGAAAGCATAGGAGATGTACGTGGATATGGTGGATTCTCCTTCTGGAAAGAGCACTTTGAAACCATCGTTTGCTGCTGCTCCCGGATTGTCGGTGACACCAGGTTTGAATCCAACAGTTACTGTGAGAGATGGAGGTATTGGGAAGAAGTTCTGGTCCTCGAGCAAGGACGTGTTGGTAGCTCCGAATTCAATGATTGGATCTGAAAAAATATCCTGGACATGTGGCTCTATTTCTGAAGCAGAATAGGTGCTGCGAATGAGATATCCACGAATGCTGCGAACCTTTCCGACATCGATACCATGGTCGGCAAAAAGTTGGCGTTGGACCACATCACCAAGGACATCACGCATACCCTCCGTCTGTAAAGGAGTAACTTCAACTCGGACATCCTGGACTGACATTGGTTCCGACCCAAACACAGTTCATCGCATACGCTCTTTGAACACTACGGAAGGCTTCATTCGGGTTTCAGCATCGTTTTCAGGAATTGTCCAGTATAACTTGCGTCCACATCTGCAATCTGTTCAGGTGTACCTTGAGCGACAATTTGACCACCACGATCGCCTCCTTCAGGACCTAAATCGATGACATAATCGCTGCACTTAACGACATCAAGATGATGTTCGATAACAACAACTGAATGACCTTTTGAACGGAGTTCAAGCAGTACATCAATCAAAAGCTGAACATCACTGAAGGACAATCCCGTCGTCGGTTCATCGAGAATGTACACCGTATGTTTGTGAGGTGGCCGGCGCAGTTCGCTCGCAAGTTTAACGCGTTGTGCTTCACCGCCTGACAGCGTTGTCGCAGGTTGTCCAAGTCTGATGTAAGAAAGCCCAACAGCGTTCAGGGTCTCGAGTGTTCGATGAATTTTCTTGTGGTTCTTGAAGAAAACAACTGCTTCGCCTACTGGCATCTGAAGGACGTCGTGAATGGTCTTTCCTTTCCAAGTAACCTCCAGACATTCTCTCGTGTAGCGCTTGCCATTGCAGATGTCGCATTCAATCCAGACCTCAGGAAGGAAATTCATCTCGAGTTTGATCGAACCTGCTCCCGAGCATGCCTCACAGCGTCCACCTTTGACGTTGAAACTGAATGTCCCGGGTGAATAGCCACGCTCTTTCGCAAGGGTCGTGTTTGCAAACAGTTTGCGGATTTCATCAAAGACTTTGGTGTATGTTGCTGGGTTTGAGCGCGGTGTGCGACCAATCGGGGATTGATCGATAATGATGGCCTTGTCAACATGCTCCAAACCTTCGATACTACCATGCTTTCCAGGCAATTTCTCAGAGTTATGTAGGTGACGTTGCAACGCTGGCGAAAGAATGCCAGAGATGAGTGAGGATTTTCCTGACCCTGAAACACCTGTAATTGATGTGAAACAACCAATAGGAATCTTGGCATCGATGTTGGAGAGGTTGTTGTGTTGTGCACCTTTGATTTCCAACCACTTCTTTTTCGGAGCGATTCGTTCGGATGGTGGCTCAATGGAACGACGTCCTGAAAGGTAGGCTCCCGTTACAGATTCTTTGGCTTTCATGACCTTCTTTGGAGGGCCGTTAGCGACGACTATACCTCCCTCAAGACCGGCTCCCGGCCCGAGATCGCAGATCCAGTCCGCTTGTCGCAATGTGTCCTCATCGTGTTCAACAACGAGGAGTGTGTTTCCAAGATCAGTCAGTTCTCTCAGTGTTTTGAGGAGACGTTCATTGTCCCGTTGATGAAGTCCAATCGAAGGTTCGTCGAGTACATACATGACCCCTGTTAAGCGTGAGCCAATCTGCGTCGCTAATCGAATTCGTTGGCTCTCACCACCAGACAAAGTGTTGGCTTTTCGATCGAGCGTGAGATAGTCAAGGCCAACCGATTCCAAGAATCCTAATCGGTTTTCGATTTCTTTGAGAATCTCATTTCCAATGAACAGGGACCGATCGTCAAGAGCGGTTAGGACATCTGCATACTGTTCTGGAGGTCCGTCGGCCTCTGGATGAAGTGCTTTGATGAGTTGATACGCCTCGTGAACGGAACTGCGACTTACTTCAGGAAGTCGAATGCCCCCTACGGTCACGAATCGCGCCGCTGGATTCAGCTTCTCTCCATTGCATGCATGACAGTCCAAATCCGTCATACAAGCGATGAGTCTGTTGCGAGTGCGATCTGAGGAGGTTTCAGAATACGTACGCTCAAGTCGCGTAATAATGCCTTCCCAAGGCCTATTCATCTTGTACACAGACCCATTATCGGATTCGAAATGGAAGTGAATAATGGTCGAGCCTGAGCCATGTAGGAGGATGTCTTTCGCATCCTCATCGAGTAATCCGAACGGAACATTTGGAGAGATTCCATAGTGCTCGCACACCTGCTGGAGCAGTTTCTTGTACCACCCAGGGGACATGGATTGTCGCCATGGTAAAACACACCCGTTTGCAACTGTGAGTGTGTCATCGATGATGAGTTCGGGGTTGAATTGTCGTTGGATACCCAATCCTTGGCAATCGGGGCATGCCCCTAGAGGGGAGTTGAAAGAAAAGACACGTGGCGAGAGTTCAGGCATGAATGCCCCGTGCTCTGGGCATGCAAAGTCTTCCGACCATGATATGGTCGTATCCACTGGATGATCGGGGCGGCTCATTCCATCAGATTCTACGGTTGTTTTGGGTACACGTAGGCTGGTTACTGCGAGCGCTCCTCCTCCGAGTCGCAGGGCATTTTCGACAGCTTCTGTCGTTCGATGACGACGATCTTTCGAAAGAACAAATCGATCGATTCGCACGTCGATGTCGTGACGGAAATTTTTGTCCAATGATGGTGGATTTTCGAAGTCTGCATCGTGGCCATTGACTCGCCCATTCATGTAACCCTGTTCAACGAATTGTTTGAACAGTTCAGCATGCGTCCCTTTACGAGCACGAACGACTGGGCTCCATACAGCAATCGTGTGCTGTTCAAAATTCCACATGATGTCATCAACAATTTCCTGGACCGTTCGGCGGGCGACTTCCTTGCCACACTCTGGGCAGTGTGGTTTCCCAATTCTTGCCCATAAAAGCCGTAGATAATCTTGGATTTCCGTTACAGTGGCAACGGTTGATCGGGGATTATGGGATCCCTGTTTTTGATCGATCGAAATGGCGGGAGAGAGGCCTTCGATTCCATCGCAATCTGCTTTTTTCATCTGTCCAATAAATTGTCGAGCGTAGGAAGAAAGTGATTCGACATAACGGCGTTGGCCTTCTGCGTAAAGTGTATCAAAGGCAAGACTGGATTTACCAGAGCCAGAAACACCTGAACTAACGACGAATTGCCCTCTTGGCAACTGCACGTCAATATCCTGCAGATTGTGGGTTCGCGCACCGCGAACTGAAATCCAGTCTTGATTTACCGGCATATGAACAGTTATCCCGTAATGTCAAGGGTTCTTCAATCCGTGCCTCCAAGCAGGATTGAATTCAGACTCGAATCGGACAGGGTCGTCAGTATCAGGATGTAGGAATTCAAGGGCCACAGCATGCAGACAGATACGTCCATGAAGGTTCGTCGTTGCTCCATGCATTTTGTCGCCAACAACCGGCGTCCCGCTCTCAGCAAGAGCAACGCGTATCTGGTGACGACGTCCTGTCTCGATGACGACGTTCAGGAGGGTTTCATGTTCTCCTCGGGCAATGACATCCCATGTCGTCGAAGCGCGTTTGCTTGTCTTCGTCTTCGTTT
>JAAXIR010000081.1 GCA_012270265.1 Candidatus Poseidoniales archaeon | reverse complement strand
TTCAGTGGTACAAGCATGGCCACGCCTGGTGCTGCTGGTGTAGCAGCACTGATGTTGCAAGCAAATCCAGATCTATCTCCGTTTGACATTCGAAACATCATGCAGGAAACTGCGACGTACCGGCAGTGCCACTACATGGGCGCAAACGAACCATGTGCTGAAGATTTCATTCCAAAGAACCGGCAGAACAACGTCTACGGTCACGGAGAAGTTCGAGCCCTTGACGCTTTGCTCGAAGCAGCTGAGCGCGACTATGTGTTTAACTCAAACATCAGTGTTACCATTTCAACGCCAACAACACTCGACAACCGAATTCATCTTGAGCGAGGCGACAGCATCGTCTTCGAGGTCACTGAAAACATGGAAACCGTCCAATGGAGAAGCAACCAC
The DNA here is from genome assembly GCA_012270265.1 of Candidatus Poseidoniales archaeon. Classification (GTDB taxonomy): domain Archaea; phylum Thermoplasmatota; class Poseidoniia; order Poseidoniales; family Poseidoniaceae; genus MGIIa-L2. The sequence continues at coordinate 3,455 of JAAXIR010000081.1, read as the reverse complement.
TTGCGCGACGATTGGTCCAACATTCACACATACGAGCCAGGAGATACGTCTGGAGAATTGTCCATTATTGACATCATTCATCAGATCGAGCATCTTCCAGGTATCGCCATTATGGGCAATCATACCATCTCGCTGCGAGGTGTTCAATATCAAGACGGAACGACTTCGGCTTCGCCACTCGTTACAGCAGAGATCATGGTCATGGATGATGACACAAATCCGCCAATGCCGAGTTCTGAAGATGGACTTTCAGCAGCGACGGTTGCAGTCGTTTCAGTCGGTGGAATCATCCTCTTCCTTGCCGTTCTCCTCTTGATTTCGACCATCTCGAGTCGAGAGGAAGGAACGCTTGCTGGCAAGGATCTCCAATCATACCTCGATGCTCAAATTGTTGATGCAGTCGATTCTGATTTGTCTGAAAATCCGTTCTGGGAAGAAAAGGCCTAGTCCTTGGATTGGAGTGATACCCTACATTCATAGACGGAGTTCCCAAGGTGAGAAACATGGTCGGAAAAGAACACGTAACGATGATTCCATCTGCACCGAAGACGATTTGGTCAGCGACGGTCAACGGACAAGATGTCCAAGCCATTGCTCCATCGAATGCCATTTTGCTCGACGTTCTTCGCGATGAAGTCGGCATGCTTGGTGTAAAGCGAGGCTGCGACTTGGGAACCTGTGGCTGCTGTGCAGTCCTCATCGATGGTGAGCCTCGCCTCTCCTGCTTGTGCCTAGCCGGTCAAGTCGAAGGTCAAGCAATCACAACGGTTGAGGGACTTGCAGATGGTGCACATCTCGCACCGATTCAAACCTGTTTTGCAACACACGGTGGTTCGCAGTGTGGATTCTGCACACCAGGTTTCCTCATGAGTGCTGAAGCACTTCTTAATGAAAACGAAAATCCAACACGTGATGAAATTGCCTGTGCGATCGAAGGGAATCTTTGCCGATGCACTGGCTATCAACAAATCGTTGATTCTATAGAAGCAGCCGCAGAAATCAAGCGAGGCGATGCACCTGCTCCATCTCCAGCAAGTGACCCTCATCCAAATCCACATCCAGAAGGGCCTGATGAACCATCGATGCCACCTGGTCATGCGAGGTGATCCCATGGCTGGAGGATATCGTCAACAACCAGGTGCATCTTCAGGTGAAGTCCGTAAGGACGGAAAGCGTGTGGCAGGGAAGCAGAAGTTCCCTCCTCGAGGCTCGGGTGGCTCTCGGCCAAAAATGGCTCCACGTGATCTTGATTCCATTCCAGAATCTGTTGGTGGAAAAGAACCCCAACCAGCTGGTTCACACATCCACGATCGATATCGAACGGGTACCGAAGTTGGAAAACCAAGAGCGCTCGTTGATTCTCACGCAAAGGTAACTGGACAAGCCTGGTACGGAGACGATGTCCGTCTTCCGAATGAAATCATTGGCAAGATTCTTCGTTCACCACACCACTATGCCAAAATCAAATCCATTGATACCTCAAAGGTTGAAGCCCTCCCAGGCGTCCTTGCAGTGGCCACTGGAGCCGACGCACCAAACACATTCGGTGTCTTGCCTGTAACGAAAGACGAACACGCTATGGCCGTTGAGAAAGTACGTCACGTTGGTGATCTTGTCGCCTGTGTTGCAGCCGTTGATGAAGCGACAGCCATGGAAGCCCTCAACCTATTCGAGATTGAGTGGGAAGTCCTCGATCCTGTTTTCGACCCACGCAAAGGATTGGAAGACCAAGACGAACCTATCCATTGGCGTGGTAAGTACCACGTCGGAACCACCAACGTTCAGAAGCGTGTGTTCCAAGAGTTCGGTGATCGTAGCCTCGTCGATGACCCAACCGCATCATCTCACGGAAAGTGGCGAATGGAAGGTGTCCATCACGGATTCACGGAACCTCACGCAGTCGTTGCCCACTGGGATCCAAACGGTCGTTTACAGCTCTACACACCGCAACAAGTGCCGCATTATGCCCATCGAGCACTTTCAACGGTCCTTGAGGTTCCGATGCATCAAATCAACGTCATTCGCACCTTCGTTGGTGGAGGATTTGGTGGCAAGTCTGACCCATTCCCGCACGAGATGTGCGCAGCCATCCTCTCGCGCAAGGCAGGACGCCCTGTTCGAATCAATTTCTCTCGAGAAGAGGTCTATTGGATCAATCGAGGCCGACCCCCAAGTTACATCGAAGTCAAGCTGCCGGCAGACGAAGAGGCTCGAATTTCAGGCTTTGATATCGATGCACTGATTGACGGTGGCGGATTCGCCTCCTTCGGTCACGTTACATCGTACTACAACGGTGTTCTCGCAACAGCTCCTTACGAACTCGGTTCGTTCCACTACACTGGTGCGCGTGTATGGACGAACAAACCAGCAAGCGGTGCTATGCGTGGACACGGGGCTGTCAACACCCGCTGTGCAGTTGAAGTTGGTCTCGATGAAATGGCTGAACAAATGCAAGTTGATCCAATCGACCTACGTTTGGCGAATTTGCTTCCTCCACATAGCCGAACCATCTCTGGTTTCCGTATCACCTCAAACGGCATGCGTGAAGCACTTGAGCGCGTTCGAGAAGGTTCGGATTGGGACACAAAATTCCGTCAGATGCCACTCGGTAAAGGAATTGGAATTGGCTGCGGCTTCTTCATTTCAGGATCTGGTTTACCAATTCACTGGGATCCGAATCGATTCCCACATGCAACCGTTCACATTCAAATTGACATGGATGGAGGCGTTACAGTTCATACAGGTGCTGCGGACATTGGACAGGGTTCGACCACAGCAGTAGCACAAGTTGTTTCAGAAGTTCTTGCTCTTCCTATTGAGATGATTCACGTTCGCTCGCATGAAAGCGACACAAGTCCAGTTGACCTCGGCTCCTATTCGAGCCGTGTGACCTTCATGAATGCAAATGCTGCAATTCGAGCAGCACTCGACATCCGCGAGAAACTCCTCAATGCGGCTTGGGAAATGCTCGGCTATCACCCCGATGTTCTCGTCCTCAACGATCGTCGAATCTACTACAAGCACGACCCAGCGGTTGGTGTATCCTACCTTCAAGCACTCCACAAGGCGCAAGAGGACAAGGGCTCACTGATTTCGAGTGGAGCATACCGTTCACCTCCTATGGGTGGTGTCCACAAAGGTGCGGCAGCAGGGCTTGCTCCAGCATATTCGTTCTCTGCTTACGTCGCAGAAGTCGATGTTGATGTCGAAACAGGCCTCGTATCGTGCACCAATGTTTGGGCTGCACACGACTGTGGTAAGGCACTCAATCCACTCGCCGTCGAGGGGCAAATCATCGGGTCTTGTCACATGGGACTTGGCCAAGTCCTCTCGGAGAAGATGGTGTACGGACGGACAGGACATTTGCAAAATCCAAATCTCCTAGAATACAATATCCCGTCCATCCATGATATGCCTCATGTACCGCCCATCATGGTGGACTGATCGCCTCCAGA
>JAAXIR010000231.1 GCA_012270265.1 Candidatus Poseidoniales archaeon | reverse complement strand
CACATCTGACGAACCATACCCATAAAAAAAAAAATAACAAGCTGTAATCCCAATCAAAAATAGCACTTCGACTCCACTCGAATCAAGGTAAACGCCTAGCGCATCGATGGAAGCATTGGTTTCAAGCAGAGCCGTATTCTCTAACGTCAAATTCCAACTCGTTGTGGTTTGCGTTGCATATTGCACCTGTCGTTGTTCAACATCAGCTGTCACTTTGACACCTGGTGCGGTTACATCAACGATACGCGTCAATACGTTGTTGTTCTCTTGGATTTCATCGATGACATCGTCAGGATCGATGATCAGTTCGAGCGTGGTCGCTCCGGATTGTTGAGGCGTCCAGTACCATGTCGATTGTCGACTCGCTCCAGGATTGATGTCGAGGGTCTTTCGGTCGAGTTCGACACCGTTTACATTGAAAGCAAGATCAACAGATTCAGCCTTGATGTTTCCAGCATTGAACACGTTCGTTGTCAATCGGACCTGATCGCCAACTTGAGGAATCGTGACGTTCAATTGCATCGAATCAAGGACGACTTGTGGGTCTGGACGAAGATCGTTCACACCCTGTCCCGAGACGGCGATAGCGAAGGCTTGTGGGCCACTGCCTGCGTGATAAGCATCCTTAACCCGAACCGTCCATATCCCTTTCATTGCCATATCGATAAGAACGACTTCGAGATTGTTGAGGTCGTCTTTTGTTCCTCCGGTTGTCGAACGTCCGTTGGCGAAATCGTTTCCGAGATAGATGGTGCCATCGGGTGATTCGACTTCAAGATCAAGGTCGTTCACCAAGGCTTTGCTTGCGAAACGGCTTCCTCGATAATCCGACCAAGCAAGGACTGTTTTCAGCTGTGAGTTCGCATAGGTGACATTGAAGACGTACGATTTTGAAGTCCCAGAACTGGTCAGAACAGATCGGTCATCAACCCAGATACCTCTGCCCTGAGAAGGTGCGAGTGTTTCCTTGAGATTGACACGACCCCATCCTTCATCGTTGTTTGGAATGTCTCGAGAGTTGATGTCTTGTGCGCCAAGAACGAGAAGTGCTTTGACCAAAGCGCCTTGAGGCGAAGGTCGCTGTGCAATTTCAATCAGATATTCTCGAATGAGTGTCGCAGCACCTGCGGCGTTTGGAGTGGCCATCGACGTCCCAGTGTACTCGAGATACCATGTCGATTGCCAACTTGAACCAGCGATGTCTTGTGCCTCTTGTGCTCGACACGAACGCACATAACCGCCAGGAGCGATGATGTCCGGTTTGATGCGTCCATCATCCGTAGGGCCGCGGGATGAGCCTGACATGAGATTGTCAGGCGCACCACTGTATCGAGCCTGATGATTTCCAACCGTTACGACGTTCTTTGCAGTTGATGGTGAGCCAACCGTTCCCGGGTTTGGTCCGTCGTTCCCAGCAGCGAAAAGAATGGTCAATCCCTCCTGCCCATTGCTAACCTTATCGTAGTTGAACGAACGATCGTCAACAGCTTCGGCCTCTGAGGTGTACTCACCTTGTGTTGAGGTTGCGGAGGAACCCCAAGAATTGGTGTGGATTCGTGCACCTGCGTTGTACGCTGTGTTAAGGAGATAATTCAGGGAAGGTGAAACAAAGTTCCCAGTGTTGTCGTTCTCCATGGCTTGAAAGTACAATTCTGCATCTGGTGCAACACCTGCATAACCGCCCTTGCTTCCATCACCGAGAACGGTGCATGCAACGTGGGTGCCGTGACCTGAGTGTTTGTCTGCTGTTGAACCATCGCCAATCACGTCGTAATTCCCAACAACTCGAGTTCCGAAATCTCCGTGATCCTCGTCAAGTCCTGAATCTGCAACAGCAACGATTTGTCCCGAACCATCGAGGTCGGTTGTGAAGTACGAACGCATGGTGTTGATTTTCATGTGATTTTTCGATTGGTCATTGTCAAAGTCCATTTGAGGTTCGAACCGAAGCCACATAACCGATGGTTGACGAACCACATCGAGCAACGAGTCGCTGGAGAGAAGGCCACGGTACTGGCCTTGGTCGAGATGCTCAGCATCATCAAGAGCTAGGCCAGCAACCTGAGACAGATCTTGTTGAATGGTGTTTCCATCAGAATCTGCAACGGAGAGAACGTCGAGTTGATGTTCATCCCACCAACCTTCCAATCGAACCTCTTCGCCTTGCAGCATACCTTCTCCATCCTCAAACATGAGCGCATCAAGAAGTGAATCATCAAGGAACATCGCCAGTGGAACATCCCATTGAGCAACGACGCTTTGAACCGACTGTGCCGCTACCATAGCGGATGATGTTCCTTGAACCATCAGCCCAGATGGGCTGATGAATTCACGAACTTCCAAGCCCGGAATTTCTGAGAGATCGTTACGAACATCGGCCATGTGTCGGTCGTTATCGACAAGAAGTAATTGAACGTCCAATCTTGGTTCGAGTGCTTCGCTGGAGATCGGGCGATGAAGTTCCAAGCCATTGCTTGAGAAAGTACCAATGCGTGACTCTGCGATAATCAAACGATTTTCCTCAACATCTGTTGATGCATAGGTTCCGACAAAATCCGAGTAAGCATCGGTTCGGATGGAAAAGAATTCGACATCTCGCTCATCATCGAGGCGTTGTGGTTCGTCAGCCTCGGGACCAACCATCGAGGACCATGGACTCATCAAGAGGATGATGAGAATTCCAAGGGCTAGACGGACTCGACGCTCCATTACTTTCAACCTCGCTTCGATGACGCATTTATCGCTATGGGTCAATTGTTTGAACAAACCACCATCAGAACAGCCGAGTGGTTGTCTCGACTTGATCGACAAAAATCTCGGTTGCATAGGCTCCAACAACATGGTTCACTTCCATGAAATTCTGTGTGTTGTCAAACATGGTGTAACGTACGGAAACCCGAAGTGTATATTCATCCCAAACGGTGTACCCGAGAACCATCATTTCGAGATCATCACCAGCAAGTGACGAATGCGCTTTGACCGAATCAACCTCAACACGCATGGACTGAATCAAGAGACCTTCAGAATCAAGGAATTCAACCTCGACAACAACATCGCGAATCTCTCGACTCCCATCGTTTTGCAGTTCGGCCATGACCAAATGGCCTCCACGTTGCATGTAGACCGTGTGAATCTCAACATCATCACGAGGAATCATCCAGTACCAACCACTAGCAATCAATCCAACCATGAGCATGAGAATCAATCCAGCGATGGCAACGCGTACCGGGTTAATGTCACGTATGCGTTCCTTGACGAACAAAGCCATTTCCTGTGCTTGTCGGTAGGCTTCGGCTTGTTCAGGGTCGTTCAAATCAAGACCCATGTCAGCTGCTTCACGACGTTGTGTCGCCTCCAGCAAGCCCATTGGCTTAGCAGCGACGATATCGTCTTCATGAACAATCATTTCGTCATCCATATTCTCACCCAAAAATCATCGCAAAGAGCGAGGCAATACCCGATGTAAACGGTTCGACGACCATGATGTGACGTGTTTCGACAGAGCCGCCAGTGAGCGTACTCACCACTGAAAGGTCGGTAACAACACCATTCACGCCCATTGACGTGGAGGTTGGGAGGATACCTGTGAATTGCGCATCGAGCAAGACGCCGCGACCATCGACCTCGAGGTCGCCGAAGATCGGTGCATAGACGCCCGGCTCGAGATGGACTTCGGCGCTTGAGACGAGACGGCCGGTCGTGATGTCATCAAGGATGATCACAGGATAACCAAGTGGGCGATGAATGGTAATGGTTGCTCCTTTCAAATCCTCACCGATGATTTCGAAACGGTCCAAGAAGGCACCAGGTGCACCAGGAACGTTGGACTGACGCAGGTACAATTCTTCACCGCCTTGATCGGACGATCCAAG
>JAAXIR010000195.1 GCA_012270265.1 Candidatus Poseidoniales archaeon | reverse complement strand
TGTGTCTGCTGCGAATTCGACAACGACGTTGGAATCGGATGTGAACACGATGATTAGGTGGTAGCGACCGGCCTTCGCATCAGAATCGGGCATGACCTTACCGACAATATCGATGCTTTGACCAACGCCGAGATCGGTAATGGATGAAGGAGACACGGTGACCTTCCGATCCGAAAGTACCATTCCTTCAGAGTCACGTACTTCAGCCCGTAGTGTACCGCTCAGTGGTTGGTTCCCTTCGTTAACAAGGGTGAAGGTTTGCTGTGCAGAACCTTCACGTGGGATGAATAGCAATGGGGCAGACGATGCATCGGTTGATATGCCTGCAAAATCGCTTTGCGGCACTTCAACTCTGAGCACCAATTCACTTGTAACGAAACGACCATTGTTGCTTGCATTGACATATAGTGGGAGATCGAAGCCAGTGCCCGCATCGGTTTGATTCGGTGGAAGGATGGCCACAACAACATTGGCTTGGGAGAGAACACCAACAAAGGATGGTGGGTTTGCATAGTTGACCGTCCATCCATCCGGAGCAAGCCCGTAACTCCATTCCAAGTCAAGATCAGCATTGCCTGTGTTGAGAACATTGAGTTCAACGAATGTGAAATTTTCACCAACAACAGCAGAGACGATTCCTTCTTCTGTTTGCTCAAGTTGCACATCGAGGTTGTCCGATACGACCAGAGATGTTGTGTTGAGTGTAAACGATTGCGCACTGTGCTCAGCACGAAGAGTGTAGGTGTTTGAGTTCCCTTCTCGGGCAGTTTCAGGAACAAGAAGCATCAACTGCACATCTGCTGATTGTCCAGCTAGTAAGTTCAAATTGAGATTGGTTGAACTGGTTTGGTCAAGGTACGACATTTGAGCAGCCCACGAAGTGTTGCCTCGCTCAAGCGTCACTGTGAAGCCCATCTCTGTGTTTCCATCGTTGCTGATGGTGTGATTATAGTAGACGACGTCTCCTGTGTTGGCGTAGACAGGCGCAGCGAGTGCACCAGGGCCGATGGCACCGGACGGACCGTAAAGATCGGACTTGAAAGAACGTAATTCCGAAACAGCAACATCGACCACTTCAACATGGTTCAACGTTGGATCTGTTGGTGAGGTCACAACACACGTGATTTGATCGATGGAACCTGCTGCCGGTTGGCCATTCGAAACACCAGGGACAAACACATTCACATCCATCGACAGATCTTGCAAAATGTTCAGTGGTTCAAACTCTAATGTGGAGGAATTGGAGTTTCCGAGCATAATCTGCCATTGTGAAGCCGATGTGCACGACATCGTGTATTGTGCTGCTGAGTTGCCAGTATTGCGTACACCAATCGAGAAGCCAGTACTTTCACCAGGTTGTGCTTGTACACCAACGGTTCCTGATGGAACTACATCAACCGAGTCGACTTGATCAATGGTGAAGGTCAGTCGTTGCGTGTGTGATACTGTGGGCTGATTTTGGTAGCGAGCAGTCACGTCAACGACGAAGGTTCCGGCACGAGCGAATCGTTCTGTCGAGCCGTCAAGTGCTGCAGAAAGATCCTCCAAATCCAGCTGAAGATAGACCGTGTCATTTTCGGTTCCTTGACCGCTTAGCGTGAATGGTCCGGATTCGTTCACTGTACGGGACCATTGGTCTTCCGGGCTGTTGAGAATGGCCGGGTAAATCAGGTCTGGTTCTTGGACACCCGAAACTGTGAGGCTGACAGGCCGTTCTCCAGTACCCTCGTGCATGACAACGAACGGAAGCGAGAGACCTGTTTCATTTCGAACATCCATTTCAACAGTTGCAGCAGCGTCTCTGTCAGACGTTGATTGAGGAATAGTACAATCCTCGTTTAGGAAAACCACTCTCAACCCTTGGGCTGTAACTTCGATGTTCACATCGAGCACGTTGTTGTCTGTTCCACTCACCCCATCGTTCAACTCGGGGACCTGATTGTTTGTATCAAGAGAGAGTCGCAGCGTGTGGATCCCCGTCGTGCTGAATTGGGTGAAGAACGAAACGGAATCGAGTTCACCACCTTCAAGTGAGGAACGATTTGAATCGTAGAGAATGGAACCTTCTGTCACGTCTTCTACTTGGATTCGGTAAGCACCCGAGGCAAGTGTGCCTTGGTTGTGCCAAGCGAGGGAAACCGAGACCAAGTCTCCGACGAGTGGAGTGAAGGAAGACGGGAGAATACTGTTTCCGAATACCGTCAAATCTGCTTTAGGAATAAGTGTGGCGTCTGCTGCTAAAACAACACTGAATCGTTGGTTACTACCACCTCGATGTTCGACCATGATCATCCATTCACCGGTTTGCGTGCTTGTGCCGGCTGGAAGACGTATTCGCTCGATGTTGTTGAGGTCGTCAGTAGATCCTCCAGAAACTGAAACTCCGCTGACGAAGTTATTTCCGAGGTATGTGGTACCATCAGGTGCTTGAAGAAGAAGGTCGAGATCGTTCATGAGCCTGGATTCGGATTGCGGTGCGTTTGCACTCCCCTCAACATCGCTCCAAGCAAGCGTGAGATCGACACCTTTTGATGCATCCATGTCGAAGGAATACAGCATCGAAAAGCCAGCACGCAGTTCGCGAGCGTCATCGTGGAACACGTCCAAATCGGTTCCAGCGTAACTTGGAGCAAGACTGTTTTCGAGATCGATTTGTCCCCAGCCTTCGTTGCTGTTTGGAATGTCAGGCGTTCCGAGGTCTTCAGCTCCGTTCACAAGGGTTGCTTTGATGAGGCTTGCAGAGGGCTTGTTGATCCCAGCAACCTCACGCAGATACTCACGCGCAAGCGCCGCAGAACCACTGGCTACTGCGGTTGCTTGGGATGTTCCGCTCAACTCCATGTACATCGAGCGAGTGTTGCTGTGCGTCCCGGTTGCGCATACCGAGCCGACAACGCTCTTCGCTTCCTCAGCCCTTGCAGAACAGATACCTTCTCCGGGAGCAACAAGGGCAGGCTTGATTCTCCCATCGAGGGTAGGACCCTGCGATGAAGAAGCACTGACACTACCGTTGTTGCTTGAACCAATGGAGAGGACGTTCTTTGCCGTACCAGGGGCAGTCACTTTTGATGCACCCGAGGCACCGTTATCACCCACAGAAAAGACAGGAAGCAAGTATTGATTGTTTGAAACATATTGGTCTGCAGATCTTGAATCTGCGGTGTAGAACCCAAAGTTTCCGTTCGAACCCCAAGCATTGACAGCAATTCGGGCGGTCTTGAGTTCAGCATCTGAAAGGAGGTCATAGATGGAGCCTTGACGTCCAAAGTAACCTGTTGGGTCGTGTTCAAGAGCATACATCACGAGATTGGCTTCAGGTGCGACACCGGTTGTCGTTGCATCTCCGCTGCCGTCACCAAGAACTGTCATGACAATGTGGGTCCCGTGTCCGCTGTTGCTGTCAACAGGGGAAGAATCGAGCCCGTATTGTGTGTTGATTGCAGCGATACGACCGAGGACATCTGGATGGTCGTTATCCAGTCCAGTATCCATGACAGCGATTGTTTCTCCAGAACCATCGAGCCCTAGCGAGGATGTTGCTCGGATGGCAACAGCACCGACTTCTGTGGCAGCCAGGTTGTTGTGGAGTTGGAGATCGTAGGCTTTTGCGACAAAGAGGACATCGTCATGTGCAGCGATTCGTCGTAGTTCGTGCGCATTGAGACCACCCTCGAAAACAGCTTCGCACATGTCCAAGGAACACCATGACGAGGAAGCACCGTTTTGGACAAGGTGAGTTGTAAGCTTAGCTACGTTCGAGGAGGCAATATCCCCCGCAACGGTGATCTGAACAAGGTGTGCACCTAGTGCATCGTTTGTTGTACGCATGTAGGGTGCATAAGCCCCCATCCAGCGAACGTCAGCCTCCAATGAAATGAATGCAACCTGTGATGCATCGTGTACACG
>JAAXIR010000082.1 GCA_012270265.1 Candidatus Poseidoniales archaeon | reverse complement strand
GGCCATTCCAACGTTTTCAGCTCACTCTCAGATGGAGGACGAAGGTCCCAGGAGAAGAGCATGGAAGGAATCCAAGTCAAGACGAGTCGGCCAACAAGGAGAACCATGAGCGTGATGATGAATCCAAGTTTAATCCGTTGCTGAACACGAGGCGATTGGAACGCTAAGAGCGCCATGGAACCACCAAGACCCAAACCTAAGACGATTGGAACGTAAAATCGTGCCAGTCCAGTTCGACCTGAACCAATGAGCCAGTCACCAATCGGCACCTCACCTACGAGTTGTTCAAGCGAAGCGAAAAGCATCGTATGGTCGATGCTGTTGACAACGTATGTTGAAACAACTTCAAGATACATCCACACAAGAGCGATGGTAGAAACAATCTGCAGTGTAATGATTTGCCACTGTTTCCTCAACGCTTTGAGGTGAAGCGTTCGAGCACGCCCTCCCATGAGAGAAACATCACTCTGTGGGTCGACTTCGCCCGCCATCTAATACCCCCTCACCTGCATGATCGCCTGCGACAAATCCATGTCAGGCATCCAATCAATGACCTGTGCTCCAGAACCTGCCAAGGTTGTCAGTCGGTTCTGTCGTTCAAGTTTGAGAACTTCGTAGGACATTCGAGGAATACGAGAGACGAGTCGCTCGAAGTCGATGCTTGATGGTGAGAGCACGGTCACTTCGTGGCCACGTCCAACGAGGTCTCGAACGGCTGCTGGAACGGTACCGTCACCCTCACATGATGAGATAACGAAAACAGGGCTACCTCTACTGAATCGGCCACTGAGTGAATTGGTAACTGCTTGAAGAGGCATACTTCCTTCAGGCTTGACACCAGCAAGGGAACTGAGGATCTTGAAGTACTGCTTGTCGCCAGTATCTGGTGGAAGATAGGCCAATCCATCCCCATAGATTCCAAGTGCTACACTGTCTCTACGCTTTAGGAAAAAGGCTGCAAGACTCGCAGCACTGACCGTACCCATCTCCAGTGGATTCTTTAGAACCGTTCCAATTCTGGCCACGTCTCTCGAATCGAGCAGGATGTACAAGTCGGTAACGGCGTCACGACATTTCTCGTTCACCATCAAATCACCTGTGCGGGCAAACGCCTTCCAGTTGATGTTCTTGAATGGATCACCAGGCACGTATTCTCGCAGAGAGTAGAATTCAGACCCCTGGCCAGGTGTTCGAAGCGTTGTAGCACCTGTGTACATTTTCGGTGTGCGGGAGCGAAGGAAGGCCTCCTCAACCTCTTTGATCTGTGGGAAAATCACGATATCGGAATGGTGGTCGACGTACATGTCTTCCACACCGAGGTTGAACGTGTTGCGCACGCGCAGTGAAACTGGACCAATCGAGTAATGCCCACGCAGAGGACAGCGGAGAACGTAGCGAATTCGGGCGCTTTCTCCAGGACGTAGGTTGAGACGCATCTGGTTCAAGCCACTTCGAAGCTTCATCTCGTGAGGGATATTGTCGTAAACATCGAGGAGTTGAGTTCTTCGATTTGAACGATTGGTGACGAGGAGTTCGACGTACAGGTCGTCTCCCTTGTACAGGTTGTCTGCTGAGAGTGTGCGTTGTACTTCGATATCACCATGGCCAGAGACCCATGAGTTGACAACAATGAAGGTGATGAGGGTCAATCCAAGAATCATCATTTGATTGTTGGTGATCATCATTCCAATGAGGATGAGTGCGATACCGCCAGTGAAGGTGAAGGATGCTTTACGTGTCCACATAGTGCTCACCTTCGCCCCCATGCTTTGATTCGTTTGACCAAGGCGACCGATTGTTCAAGAGAATATTTACCGGGCTCAATAGCGAACTTTGCCAACACTGGATCTTGTATGAGGCCGACCAATTCCTTCGCAGACATCGCGTGGAATTCTTCAACCGTCAAGCCATTTTGATTGCGAACCTTCGACAAGAACACCTGCCGTATCTTTTCCGTTTTGGCATAGTAGGTGTAACGATTGGCATCGCCAAATCCATAGTAGATGATGCTAAACACATGGCGCCATGGTTCTGGGTCTCGCTTCTTGAGGAGTACGGCTTCAAACGTAATGAAGAGAACAACGAAGAGTGCAAGCATGGCCAGACCTTCTCCTGTAAAGTAGACGAGAAGGAAGTAAACCGTGTTGTATGAATCTGCAAGGATTGCGTTTTGTGGGTGGCGACTTTCGTCAAAGCTTACCATAGCATTCTCAGCTGGTTGGCCTTCCTCTCCTTCCAATGTGCTCATGAGTGATTCGGCGATAACATCGAGTGCCCACTTTCGGTTGTCGTTGGCAGGAATGAACTTGTCCGTCTTTCCATATTCACCAGCATTGAAGCCTTCGTAATCGTAGATTGCATTGATGAGCGCACTTCCATCAGCCACGAAGAACACACGTCCACCTTCTTCAGGGTCACAACTTGATGAGGCGCATGCTTCTATGGAGAGGTTGAATTGTCCCCACAAATCAGGTGTTTCACTGGTTTGTTCGTTGCTGACCCAAAGCTCACCATCTCCGTTCACGTCCACGGTGGCTTGGTTGCTGGTGATGGCTCGGACATTCACGTCCTTGAGAGCGCCACGTACGCCTGGTACGATTTCGAGGCCAGTAACGTTGTTGAGGAGCATTGTGTAGGTGGCATTGTATTCAATTCGTCCGAGATCACCTGCACTCTTCACCCAATGGTGGGAACAGACGCCTGCTTCACTGCGCGTCATCGATTGACCGTCAAATTGTGCGCATGGATGCTCCCCCACGTCGGAAGACCAACGCTCGTGCTCCTCAATAGTTGCAGGGTCGAGTTCTGTTCCGTTCATTCCACACGGGCTTGCTTGGACACACATCCAGATGTAGTTGTAATCCAATTCAGAAACGTAGTTTGTATCGTAGAGCTGGTAGCCTGAATAGCGTACACCGTAGGCTTCACCAATGCTTCCAGCATAGCCAAAGTCTTCCAGAACGATGACCGTTCCACCATTGTCGACGAATTCGACAATCGCATCGACTTCAGAAGGAGAGTATCCGTCTTCAGTAGCGATGGTGATGAATCCATCCTCATCAAATTGCGGGAAGGAGAGCGTGTCTCGTTCAACTCCAGCGATAATGAAGGTTGTATTTCGAGGATCTTCAATGTCGGCAAGAAGGAGGGGACTGCTGACCAGGGATTTGGTTTCAACACCCATGGCCTTGATGTCCTCGCGGAACGCAGACATATCGTCCCAACCGTCATCGTAGGCAGAGAGTTGGTCGGTTTGGCTGATGTTGATGAAGTTCTGAAGAATGGTGAGGAGGAGAATACCGAGAACGGCCCAAAATGCAAATTGGAGTCCAATTCGCTTGATATTTCTGGTCCGCTCGGCCGCCAATTCATCACCTCCCTAGTACACCGTTCATACACACACGGTTTCACATCGGTTTAGAAGGTTGTCCAACTTTGTTGCAAAAATGCTCATCAGATTTTGAGCATAATGATGTGACCAAACGAGGACACTTCTGTGCTTGGAATGGCGACGGACCCGTCTTTCGAGGGAAATGGGAGGCGGCTTGCATCGATGTGTTCTGCACAACGGATCAAAAGTTCAGAAATCTCTCCATTGGCAACATCGATGACCAAATCAGCGAGTGTTCCAAGTTCCTTTCCTTTCTTATCTTGGACGACGCGTCCGAGCATTTCCTGTCCAAAACTGGAGGTCATAGGTTTCGCCTTGACGATTGGTCGGTACAGAAAGGACTTGACCGTTTCCGTGCTCACATCGTTTCCATGCCGAATCCGTAATCACGTGTTCGCTTGATGTTGGAGAGTCCCGATGTCAATCGAGTTTCCATCTTCTGGTAGTACTCCAGCATCTCTGGCGTCACCGTTGGACGGACACGTGTGATGGCTTCATCAAAGTGCTTCTTCGCGACCTTCTT
>JAAXIR010000253.1 GCA_012270265.1 Candidatus Poseidoniales archaeon | reverse complement strand
TTCCTTGACAGAACATAGCAGGATAACCGCAATATTGAGCGATGCGGTCGCCAACGTAATCTGCGACCGTTGGTTCCTTCTGAATAGAGACTGAGACCGTTTGAGCAGGGGCTGGTGCACCAACACTACCACCACCTTTGGTTGGAAGTGGACGTGCACGTACACGGAGTTCTTCTTGATTGGAGCGCTGAGGAAGGCCAGATCCTTGATGTGCTTCGATTGGCCCTGCTCGGAAGGCTTCGCTGAAAACAGTGGAGGTACCTTCAATTGTTTTTGGAGGCCTGCCCGCAAGGGCAAGTGCACCAATGGCTGTAAGGAACGAAGCAATTCCACCCTGTTTTGGATGGTTGGTCATTACGGCGAGATGTGGATGATCTTCGAGGATTTGGGTCGCAAACATCGTCAGAGCTCGCTTAGGCCCTACTTCGACAAAGATACGTGCACCTGCCTCGTACATCGTGTTGATTTGAGACGTCCACTCAACGGAAGAGGCCATTTGTGGGGCAAGTTTGGAAAGAATGCCTTCTTTTGCATCTGGTCCGTCATTCGGATAGAATGTTCCATCCACGTTCGCCGTGATCGGAATCTTCGGCCAGTTGATTTCAAGAGAGGACAGGAACCTGCGCAATGGTTCGTTTGCAGGAGCAACAATGCTCGAATGGAAAGCGTGGCTTGTTGCCAAGGGGACGCAATTGAATCCTTCAGCTTCAAAGACTTTCATGACGTCTTGAACGGCTTGTGTAGCACCTGCAATAACGGTCATCTTCGGAGAGTTCTTGTTGGCGGCTATGACGTAGCCTTCTGCGGCATCAAGGATACGTTCAACAGCTTCGTATGGGGCGGTGACACTGGCCATCAAGCCCTTGTCATCAATTTCGACGGAACCCATCTCAGTTCCACGTGCAGCCGCAGCCCGTAGAGCCCCGTCCATGTTGAGAATGCCTGAAGCCATGAGCGCAGCATACTCTCCAAGTGAATGCCCAGCAACCATATCCGGTTCGTGACCATAGGCGTTGAGAGCATGTTCAATGGCCAGATCTGCTGTGAGCATGGCCGGTTGTGTGTATTCTGTTTGCTTGAGTTTGTGCTCTGCCGCCTTGCGTTCCTCATCGCTCAGGCCACTACGAAGCACGAATGAAGAAAGTGTTTCACCATCAAGAACTTCGATCATCGTTGTATCTGAGGCATTCCAAACGTCTTGCACTGGCGTGTATCGATCATGCAAGTCGTGCGTCATTCCAACATATTGCGAACCTTGGCCAGGATACATGTGGGCGACCTTGGCTCCATCTGGCATTGCCGGCTGATCGCTTACGAGAACGCCTTGCGCTTGCAAAAAGCCCCACTTTCCTGAATCAGCAAGTGATGAAATCGCCAATGCCTTACGCTTCTCAAATTCAGCCCAAGAGGTTGCAACAAGCGCCAATCGGCATGCATCGCTCGAATCATAGGAAGCACTTGCTGCTTGAAGTGCCATGGAAAGTCGAAGGCCTCGTGGATTGTCATCAAAGGTTGGTCCATTGAAGGATGTTGATTCAAGAGAGGCGACCAAGCCTTCAATCGAAGAACCTGAGAGAAGCAGTACGCCGCCTTCAATGGCCTTGAGTTGCTCGTGCGTCATGGTTGCAGTTGCAGATGCATCGAGGATGGACGGCGCTGAAACAGTTGGTGATTTTGCGTAAGCCTTCCATCGTTGTTGCCAGTCTTCGGCCATGCTTTGATGATAGTCCGGTTTGTAACCTTCCAAAGCAATGTGGAAGTTAGTCCCACCAAATCCAAAGGCTGAGACTCCAGCTCGACGTGGATGCGATTCAGGTTCAGGCCATTCCAATGGCGAGGTAGGTACGAAGAATGGAATGTTTGCCCAGTCAACTGTTGGATTCGGTGTCTCAAATCCTGCTGAGGGAGGGATGGTCCGATGATGAAGTGCCATGACCGATTTGATGATTCCTGCAATTCCTGCTGCGGCTTTCAAGTGACCTATTTGGGACTTGATTGAACCAACGGCTACGTTGTCGCCAGATGCGACATCGGTCCATAGCCGAGTCAATGTGGACAGTTCTGTAGCATCGCCCACCTTTGTGGAGGTTCCATGTGCTTCAACCAATTCAACCGAAGATGCTGGATAACCTGCTTGATTGTAAGCGCGAGCAATGGCTTGAATCTGGCCACGTTGGCTTGGTGCAGTGATGCCTTTTCCGCGACCGTCGCTTGAACCACCTATGCCACGAATGACAGCATGGATGGTATCGTCATCAGCGATAGCATCGCTAAGTCGCTTAAGCACCATGACACCAGCACCTTCACCCATGACGAACCCATTTGCACGAGCATCGAATGGCGTCGAATGTGTTGGCGAGAGTGCACCGATTGCACTGAACTTCGCATACGTTGCTGGATCCATGGTCCGATCGGTTGCTCCAGCAAGCATGACATCGGCTTGTCGTGTTTGAAGGAGGCGACATGCATCCATGACTGCTGCCATTGAGGACGCACAGGCTGCATCCATGGCATGATTTGGTCCTTGCAGATCCAACAAGTTTGCAACACGTCCAGATACAACGTTTGCGAGTTCGCCCGGCATGGTGTCTTCGTCCACTTTCGGAGAATGCTCGTTCATGGCATCCATGAAGGCCTCTTTCGATGAAGCCGGCAAACCGTGTTGTTGGGCAAGTTCTGAGGTGTGGTTTGACCAAACACGAATGTTGGACATGTTTCTGTTCTCGCCTCCAAGTGCGTTGGCAAAAACCACACCAGCACGCTCTCGGGGGAATTCTTTCTCTCCTTCACCATATCCCGCTTGTTCAATCGCTTTTGCAGAGACTGAAACTGCCCACAATTGGCACGGATCGATTTGAGGGATTGTTCCAGGAGGCTGCCTCCATCGGCGCCAGTCGAATTCATAATCCTCAACAAATGCTCCAATCTTTGCATACGTGTATCCGTGTGCGATATCGCCTGGTTTGCCTTCTGTCCAGAAATGGTCAACAGGGCCAGGCCATCGCCCTTCTTTGATTTCCTTGATGCTCACATGCGAATCGATGATGTTCTGCCAGAATGCTTCCAGGTCGTTTGCATCAGGCATCATCGCAGCAACACCGATGACTGCAATGGGTTCAAACGGACCTTGTTCGAGTCCTTCGCATGGTTTTCCGTCATCGGTTGTGATGGTCATGTGTTCACCTCATACGTCCATGATGCTCTGTGGCACCATGGTGATTGAATAGCCTGCATCAACATGGATGCATTGTCCTGTTACGCCTGCAGAGAGCGGACTTGCAAGCCACAACGTCGTTCCTGCTACATCGTTTTGATTGACGTTCCGTCGCAATGGAGCATTGGCCTCGACGTGATCGAGGATGCGGTCGAAGCCTGGAATTCCTGAAGCTGCGATGGTTCGAATAGGTCCTGAGGAGATGCTGTTAACTCGATGACCGTGAGGTCCCAAATGACAAGCAAGTTCACGCGTCCAACACTCTAGCGCTGCTTTTGCCATCGACATGATTCCGTACGATGGGACGAACCGAGTCGAAGCTGCGTACGTGAGTGTAATCGTTGAGGAGCCCTCACTGAGATGCGGCATAGCAAACTTCAGACAGCGTTGCAGAGAGTTCGCAGAAATGGTCATCGCCGTATTAATGTCAGCATCTTCGACGAACAGAATGGGTCGATCAAAGCAACTTCGTGGAGCGAAGCCAATCGCATGAACAAGAACGTCGATTGTTCTTCCAGGATGCTCTTTGGAGAACTCATCGAAGAACTCTCGAGTCGTATCGTCTTGAGCAACATCGAGAGGATAGAATCCCTTGATCGCAGGAAGTTTGTCTTTGAGTTGGAAAACGCGAGACATAAATCGCTTTTGATAGCCCAAGAATAGATCTGCACCTGCATCAGCGAGTTGTTGACAAATGGCCCATGCAATCGAATCTTCGCTTGCAACTCCAAACACGACAG
>JAAXIR010000011.1:797-3957 GCA_012270265.1 Candidatus Poseidoniales archaeon | reverse complement strand
CTGCGTTACAGCATAGCCTGAAAAATCCGGCACGGTATGGTTCAGCAGTTTTACGCCAATCCTGTTCAGGCTTTCAATCAAGTCTTCCATCAAGTCGACAGCAGAAGCGTTCGGCAAACCTGTTGGTTCCTTGTAGCCAGCACGCATGTGTGAGGCACCTACGTTTGCCGTCATGTACGCCATGGCGTTTCCTCGCTTTCCACGTGGATCCCATGCAGGTAAATCGAGGCCTTTGCAATGCGCTGTCAATTTGGTTGCAGGATGGCCCGTAACGCGTTCAACATATTCCGAAAACGCAACTGCCCCTGCACCAAGCACGGAAAACAATTCATCGGATCCCGGTTGAGCATTCGCAAGCATGGCAAGGGCAAGAGGTGGCAATTCAGGAATTCCGAATTGCCACGGAACAACATCTCCCTGATTGTAGCGACCGAAGTCGAACGGAGCATGGAAATGGTCCGGCCAGTTCTCTGGAAGCCAACCATGTTCGACCAATTCACACACGATAGAAAGAGCAGCCCCGCCAGAGATCGTATCAATGCCGAGTCGATTGCAAGCATCGTTTCCATCCATAACATCGAGGGACCTGGTCATTCCGAGATTCGAGCCGAGCAGAGCCAGGGTCTCGTATTAGGGCCGGTCAGCACGATTTAGATGAACAGGGCGCTTGCGGATTTTCTCTCCATCGACAGTTGGTCGATCAGCAGCTTCACAAGCGATAGGACAAGGAGCACAGCAAGCAGATTGTTTTGCATCAGGCAACGATTCGTGCCAATGCTCACCCGACAACTCGTGTGCATCGAGTTTGGTAGTGATGGTGACTGCGGTACCTTCTGAAGGAACAACGCCACCTTGACCACCACTCACTTTCAATTCCGAGAACGCTGGAATCATGGCATTGGTCGAACTGTAGTTGGCGGTCGGCATACGACCGTTTGCTGAGGCATAAATCGGCCCTCTGCTTGTTCCAAACGCATAGAATGGATCACCTGAACGTCGTCTTAGCCCCATCTCCTGACGCTGAACTTTGACGGCGGATTTGAGGCTGGCTTCACTTGCAAATCGAACCTTCTCTTTGGTTGTGGACTTGACGGTTACCGCTTTGAGATTCTTGAAACCAAATGCAGCACCGGTTCCACCTCGGCCGGCGGCTCTTCGACCAGCAGTGAGTGGACTTGCAATACGTACGCCGTGTTCTCCTGCTGGTCCAATGGAGAGACACTCACCCATACCATCGAGTGTTTGCTCAACCTGCCAGGTCGTCATTCCTTGCAATTCCGTTGCCTCGTGTAATTCCGCATGACCGTCCACAATCTCAAGTCGACAAAGATGCTCAGAGGCACCTGTGATGAACAATCCATCCCAACCCGCTTGACGAAGGACGTGCCCGATGTTTCCTCCAATGTATGTGTCAATGTACACATCGGTAAGAGGTGAACGTGTGACAACAACAGCACGACCAGACGAACCAACTGTACTCGCTTGATATGGGCCCGTCATGAACAGGAGAGGATTTGTTGGGTGTCGGGCAACGTCAACTCGATCGAGAACAGGATGCTGGAGTTGCATGGCTGCCGCATAATCGGTGGTATCCCATTCAACGAGCAAGCGCGTTGCAAGGCCTTTGCCACCCATCGACTCAATCAGCCAATCGTGTGGAATCTCTTTTGCTTGAACGGTCCCTTTCGTTAAATCAACCCACAATACACGTCCCGGGAACCCATCGAAGCGCCAATCGAGCAGCATAACATCACCCCATTGTTCGCTTCCAAACACCATTCTGCAGTTCGTAGATCATCGGAACACCTGTTGGCACTTCCAATCCAAGGACTTCTTCCTTGCTCAAGCCTTCAAGATGCATGATGATGCTTCGAAGAGAGTTTCCATGAGCTGCAACAAAGAGATGCTTCCCTTGCTCGTAGGCTGGTAAGAGAACGGATTCAAGGTATGGAATCGTTCGTGCAGCGGTCAATTCGAGACTCTCCCCGTTTGGTGGAGGAACATCGTAGGAGCGACGCCAAATCTTGACTTGTTCATCACCAAACTTGTCACGTGTCACCTGTTTGTTCATGCCCTGAAGGTCACCGTACATACGTTCGTTCAGTTGCCAAGAGACGAAGACTGGTAGTATGTTGGAAGCATCTGCATCTGCATGCATCTGCGACCATTCAACCATTTTTTGCTCGTTTCCGCTCATTTGTTCACCAGAATCAGCGTATTGCAGAACCGGCGTCTTGCCACTGTTGTGTTGACTCAATGCTAGCATAGCCGTCATTTGCGCACGGATCAATGTCGATGTGTGCACTTCATCGATTTGCACATCGGCAAGTTTCTGTCCACCAGCCAGCGCCTCATCGATACCAACTTGCGTCAACGGAACATCAACCCAACCTGTAAACAAGTTCGCAGCATTCCACATCGACTGACCGTGTCGCATCAAGATGAGTGAGGCCATGAACATCCCACTCGTCGGTGGTGCATCAAGGCTACGACACAGAGAGAACATCTATACGCCGATGGATGATGGTTGAATCATGAACTTCTCAATCGAGGAATGGGGCAAAATCAGCGAGTGTTTTGTCGAGATGTTCCAAGGATTAGGAAGCATCGAGACCTCTGAAGAGATGCTACAATTCACTTCAATTGAGCCATACGTCGCTACAGGCATTTCACTCTCAAGACAAGGTAAGCTGGCAGCAAACATGCCACTGCACAACCTCGATTCAACATTCAATCGAGTTCAATTCGACAATTCACTTGAATCTCTAACCCTTATTGGAGAAACATTTAGTTACACGTACCGAATTCCTACTGAATTACTTGAACGCAAGTCTGCATAATTGATGCCTTGCTGAGGATTACTTTACTGGTTTCGATTGAGGTAATCTTCACCGTAATACGCCCACTGTTCCATAGTCCATCCATCTGGCAAGCCTTCAGGAGGGAGAGGCGGTGTGTTTGGTAGCAGTTGTGGAATTGGGGGAGCCACGAAGCCAAACTCATGATCCACTGTTGTCTTTCTTCGCATCATGGCGAACATGAGGAATACGAGAACAAATATTCCGATGGCAAGACCGAGGAGCGTGCAGTCGTTGGCTTCTGGTGCTTCTTCTGAAGCGAGATACTTCGATGCATCGTTTGGATACGCATCGGTTTGATC
>JAAXIR010000011.1:0-787 GCA_012270265.1 Candidatus Poseidoniales archaeon | reverse complement strand
ATACACCCGACAAAATGAAGGGGGGATGTGTCAAAGGTTTAAGGACAATCATCTGAGAGATTTGTGCCCTGTTGGTCAGCATAGCCATCATCGTCCATGTCCGACCAGAATCGAGCATCGTTCACGAATGCATCAGAACGATCTTCCCAACCGTCTCCATCGGCATCAGGGCATCCATAGCGATCAATCGAGGAAAGGCCGTAGATTTCTGGACAACTGTCAGCGAGAACGCCGTCCACATTGTCACCGTAACCATCACCATCTCCATCACTGTGTTGTGTCGGTTCTTGAGGGAAGTCATCGTTCAAATCCGACCATCCATCGGCATCCGAATCCAAGCATCCGAAAAAGTCCTCTGTTGATGTACCGGGAACACCAAGACAGTTGTCTCCTTGATATCCATCCGTGGCATCTCCAAACCCGTCACCATCCTCATCAGAATGTTGGGTTACCTCGTTCGGGAAAGCATCGTTGAGGTTGGACCAGCCATCACCATCCGCATCGGGACATCCAAAGGAATCTTCTGTCGATTGTCCTGCTTCATCAACACATCCATCTGCCTTGATACCATCAGGATTATCGCCGTATCCGTCACCGTCCGAATCCAACCACTGTGTCGACTCTGTCGGGAACACATCGATTGAATCGCTGTACCCATCTGAATCGTAATCGCTGCAACCGAGTACTGAACCGAGCGAACTTGTTCCTGCATCCAAAGGGCAGGCATCAACGTCGTCAGCGAAACCATCGTTATCGTCGTCTGTATCCTCGGTCACATCTTCAGATC
>JAAXIR010000267.1 GCA_012270265.1 Candidatus Poseidoniales archaeon | reverse complement strand
ACCTTACTCAGTGCTGAAGCGCCCATTTTGGCCTGCCAAGGAATTTCGAGAATTCAGACACATCACAAGCGTGCTGTTTACCACAACATCCAGGTTGCTGTTTCACGAATTGAGGACGGAACAGGTGTTCCAGAGGCAGCAACACTGCCAATCATTGGTCGTTCTGTCAAAACCAATCTGGAGGCAACAGAGACCACAGCCGCCCTAGAATTTGGATTCACATGTGATGCGCATGACATTATTGTCGCACGATGCGCTGGCGCACAATTTGTGGTCACACAACCACCCGTCCTAGAGAGGGAGGATATGGAATTCTGGCTTCAAGGCCTTTCCATCGATATGATGCGTATCCTCCGTACTCTAGGACTTGAATCCATCGATCAGGTTCAACGAGCGCACCTACGTGCCCTTGATTACGACACTGCTGAAATCAGTGGTTTGCGTATGGTCGGCTATGAACGGCCACTTCCACATTGGTTCGCACGATGAGGTGAAGAAATGCCAACCATATCTGTTGACCAAAATCTGCTCTCATCCCTACTTTCCAAACACGGATGTCAGCACGATATTGACGACGTTGACCATCGTCTTCCCCTACTCGGCACAGACATTGACCGCTGTGATGAGGAAACCCTCGACATCGAGATTTTCCCGAATCGACCGGACCTTCTCAGTGCAGAAACACTCAGTCTCGCCATGCGAGGATTTCTTCACAATCAAGTTACGCTCCAAGACGAATCGTTGAATGAAAGTGGCATTACCATGACGGTTGAAGCCGAACTTGCAAACATCCGACCAGTGATTCTAGGGGCTGTTGTTCGTGGACTCGAGATGGAGAATGATGAGGAAATGGACGCCTTCATCAAGCAGTTGATGGACCATCAAGAAAAACTCCACTTCGCTCTTGGTCGAGGACGTCGACGTGCAAGCATCGGCGTGCACGACTTGTCAACGCTTCACCCGCCGTTTACGGTAAAGGCTGTTGATCGAAACCACTCGTTTGTTCCTTTGGCGATGGAGAATCCAATGACCATTGATGAGATCCTTTCATCCCATCCAAAAGGCGTCGATTATGCTCACTTATTGGATGGCATGGAGATGGTGCCCATCATCGAAGATGCAAACGGTTCCGTTCTTTGGTTCCCGCCGATAAGCAACGGTGCACATACGACCGTTCAATCGTCGACTCGTGACCTGTTCATCGACGTGACTGGATGGGATCGCCGTGCCTGTGAATCGTGTCTAATGCTCGTAGCACTTCAAGCCAAAGAGCGTGGCGGAAGCATCGAAACAATCACATTGACCGATTGCAAAGGCCAGAAGGAAACGCTTCCAAATTGGTCGCCAGTCCATCATCGAGTCCCTGAGCGCCTCGTCAAGACCATTCTTGGACGAGACATGACCGAAGATGAACTCTCGAATGCGATGATTCGAATGGGTGGTCGCTACACTGGTCGCTCCCAAGCTACTGCAGAAGAAATCAGTGATGATGGAACAATGCAGCATGCAGGGGAGGGCGAAGACATGCTTGGTTTCGATATGCCTCGGTGGCGTTTTGACCTCTTGCATCCTGTGGATCTTGTCGAGGATCTAGCGATTGGACATGGTTACGAAGATTTGGGTACTGATGTGCCAAAAGCACCGATGAACGCCCTGCCTCGACCGGACGATCACCTTCGAAGAAGAATCCGAACGTCGATGCAAGGCATGGGCTTCATGCAGATTCAGTCACTCACACTCTCCAACGTTGAGGACCAATTCGATCGGATGCGTTGGAAACCGTTCAATGCAATTACACGTATCACAAATCCAATCACAATTGAGCACACCATGATGCGCCATTTCCTTCTCCCAGGCCTACTTCGATTACTTGCTTCGAATCGACATCATGATCTACCACAATCTGTGTATGAACTTGGAACAGTCGTTCGAGATCATACCAACATGGACCGATTGGCATTCCTGACCGCTGAACGAAGTGGAGGCTTCGCAGCGATTCGTGGTCGAATCCAAGCATTCTTGCGCGACATTGGTGCAGATAAGGTCACCATTGAGGCGCTTCCCGATAACGAGGGCCCATGGCTCGCTGGACGGGCGGCTCGCGTCCTTATCGGTGGAGAGTGGGTTGGTTGCTTTGGGGAAATTGACCCAGCAATTTCTCAAACATTTGAACTCCTCGTACCACTGAACGGTGCTGAATTCGATGTTGAAGCACTCAAATCTGTGATTACAGATCCTGTGTGATGAACGACATGTGTGGCCGATTCGCATTTCAAGGCGACCAATGGCCCGAGTTGACAGCCGATATCGAACAGCCTGTGTTCGAACCAAATTACAACATCTGTCCTATGGACAATTCACCTGTCATTCATTACGATTCGGACAACCTTGCCATCACCTCAATGCAATGGGGTCTTCGTCCTTCTTGGAGCAAAGAGAGTACGATGGAACCAATCAATGCCAGAATCGAAACAATCGATTCAAAGCCAATGTTTCGAGAAGCATATCGTCAACGACGTTGTCTTGTTCCTGCAAATGGATGGTACGAATGGAAGACAACACCGAGAGGAAAAGTTCCATTCTATCACTCAGCCGAAAACAAGCATGTCTTGCTCATGGCCGGCATTTACGAACATTGGGGAGAAGGAGAACAATCGTTGAACACCTTCACAATACTCACTCAAAATTCAACTCCAGAGATTCAACATATCCACAACCGAATGCCCGTCATCATCGATGAAATGGAAGCAGATTCGTGGTTGAAAGATTCTCAACAACCATCCTCGGGCATCACCATTGAAGTACATCCTGTCGAACGGGAAGTGAATAAAACAACGGCACAAGGGCCACAACTTATTCGACCGTTGCGTACTCTGTTCGATTAGACGTATTCCGAATACGATCCGTCAGCGTGCTTCACATATGCTGTTGGTTCAAAGGCCCCATCGCTGAGTTTCTTGTAATGATAGCCGTCTGAATGATGAACCCATTCAAACGCTGGTTCTGTCTCTGGTGTCGACTCAGTAGTCGAATCGTTGCTCACACCGTCGTACTCATCCGCTACATTGCTTGAAGCAACAACCGTTGTATCTCCTCCACCGAACAGGGCGAGTGCGTCTTTGTATGCAGATTCATTGCGTTCTTCCGTTGTGGAGTGCTTCTCTGTGTGCACGTCTTGGCCCTTGCGATAAACAATCGGTGCTGGAGGCGTCTCGTCAAGGACTTCCTCTTTTTTGTTCGTCCGCTTGAATGGCCAGAAGGGGGGCATGAAACTCGGTTTCCAGTTGGCTTGATATGTGTTTTGAAGTGGTCCAATCAAATTGCCGCTTGCTTCAAAACCAAAGACTGAGTAGGTCCACTATGGTCCAGAAACGAGCTGTATTTTTGCTCGTTCTTCTCTTGGCTCTGCCGTTCAGTGTAGTTGCGGACTCATCAAACATTGAATTGACCCCTGCTGAACGCTATGTTGCCTATCCTGGACAGACTGTTCAGCAACACATTGACGTTACCTACACAGGGACGGAGAGCACCACACTCAAGCTCGAATTGGGTACGCAATATCTTAGCAGCATCTCTGGAAACGGCCAAGAATTGGTTTTTGATAATGGGGAGACGAAGCGTTTCTTGTGGACAATAACTCTACCCCAAGCGACCCCTTACGGAATGGAGAGCATCAACATCACGATTGTTGATCTTGCAGATCAAAGCAGCCAGGGCACTGATGTGAACATGAAAATCACAACACCATCAAACGTGTACTTCGGTAATACACAATCTTCCACATTTGTTGTCGACCCTGGTATTCGCACCAATGTCGCAACCAATGTAACGAGCAATGCAACACTTGATGACAATCTTTCGTTCACCATCCAGACTGTATCATCCTGGAACTGGGGATGGAACATGGCAGAAGTAGACGGTTCAACATCGCAATTGGTTCTTGGTCCGCGCACCATTGATTTCGTTCGAATCTGGGTCGATTT
>JAAXIR010000268.1 GCA_012270265.1 Candidatus Poseidoniales archaeon | reverse complement strand
TTGCTTTTTCCCACTTTTCGAGGTGCTCCTTGATCGGAGAAACGAGAAGCGGGACTTCCTTCTTGCGTGCATCGTAATCCTTGTTGGCCTCAGACTGGACTTTGCCAAGGCGTTCCTCTGCCAAGCGAAGGAAGTCCTCTGAATTCTGACGTGCTACAGCGCTTGCGACACTCTCCATTTCTGCGACGAGGGTTGCCTTGTTTCCTTGTGCGGCTTGTGCTTCAACTTCAGCACGTACCAATTCCGTTGAAAATTTCATCTTTGCGAGTAGCCATCCAAGGCCAATGCCTAATCCACTTGCAATGATGATGATGACAATATCCAGCGCTTCAGTCATGTCGATTACTTATGCCGAGGGTTCTTGAAGACGTCGGCAAATCAAAGGTCTTTCAACGCGCGAAATGGGCATGTGCCGAATAGTAAGTTCATAAGCCGTCGAAATGAGAGGATAATTGCAGGGGTGCCTCATATGTTGAACGTCACAGCTCGCCAAGAACTGATTAGCAAGATTCTCGATACACTCATGATTGTTGTCGAAGATGCAAGATTTGACTTTGATGAAGATGGATTGACCGTACGAGTCGTTGATTCATCACACGTTGCCATGATCAAACTCACGGTCGATGCAGCAGCGTTTGATGGTTGGGAACTGGATGCGAAGAAAATTGGTCTCGAGATGAAGAAGATTCGAGAAGTGACCACGCTTGGAGGTTCAGGAGATTTGATTGAAATTTCCCATCAAGATGGTGGCGACTTCACCATGAGTCTCGGCAAGATTGTCCGCAACCTTCGTCCACTTGACAACGCAACAATGGCATCACCTCCTTCGTTACCGAAGTTGGATCTACCGTGCAAGGTCGTGATGAACGGTGCAGAACTTGGACAGGCACTCAAGGCTGCAAAGCAAGTTGGCGATCTCGTGAACTTCAGCATTGACGAATCCTCCTTCAAAGTACACGTACGCAACAACACAGATTCTGTCAACATCTCGTTTGACAAGGACGAAATGGACGAACTTGTTTGTGATGGTGCTGCACGAAGTCAATACAGTTTGACGTACCTTGAGCCACTCTCCCGCCGATTTGGTGCAGGCGACAACGTAACGATTCAGTTCGGTGAAAACTTCCCACTTGCCATGAATTTCACATTTGAAAATGGTGCCGCTGAAGTAGACTACTTCCTCGCTCCACGAGTTGAGAGCGATTACTGATCAGTATTCTCTCCAACCATGACCGCAGTCTTTGCAGGTCAGCATTCGAGTTTCTGGCTCATCGGATGAGCGTGTTTGTTCGAGATAGAAGTACACCTCGGTACAATCGCATTTGGGGCACATGTAGGATTCTGTTGAGAGGACACCTTTGCGCTGATCTGAATCTTTGATGATATCATATTCACGCTTCTCTGCCTTCGTGGTCGTTTTTGTTTTGGAGAGGTCGATTTCTTTCCCATCCATCTTCATCTTGACGTTGGCAGGACCTGTGTAGCCGCATTTGTAATTCGTACACGTAATGTCTCCAGAAGGACTAGGAAAAGACAGGGTCCCGCATTCAGGGCAAAACATGGCAGACCATCGACATGTTCCTTTTAATCATGGTGGTTGTGCTTGCAGTAAGGTTTTATTTTTGGTACGGGATAAATTCAATGCCGTTATTGAAGTGACAACATTCAATTCCAATGGTGGATTGGGAGAATCATGTGGCTGTGGTATTCGTGGCAATCTGCAGCTGTCGTCAACGATGAGGGGGATGTCCTCGACGTCGAAATCAACGACGCCCGATTCTCAGTTCATGGCGCAAAAGAGCGCCTCCAAATGATTGCTGAAGGCCATTTGCCTCCGGAGGCCGTTGTGCTCAAAGAGCGCTTCCCTGAAGCCAAACCAACAGCTCATGGGTCCGCTGAGTTGCCTGAATTTGATATTCCTCAACCAACTGCAAGTCAATTGCAAGTTGCTGATGAAGCGGCTCTTTTGCTCGCAAAGGAAGGTGTTGCAGTTTCTGCAGCCGACCCTGATCGTCGATTGGAGCACCTTCTAAGAGCAAGCGAAGAACTCCGTACATTGCATCTCACCATGGAAGCACGACTCATTGAATGGGTGGGACTCTTCCTTCCGTCTGCACGTTTCGAGCGAAATCGCACACAAGTGGCTGGAAAACTCAGCAGTGTTGATTCTCTGTCTGCCTTTGCATCCATGTTGGATGTGGAAGATGCTTACGAGCAACCTTCGGATTCAGAATGGAAGTCACTTCATGATTGGGCGACAATGGTTTCCAACCAAGGGCGACAACTCGATCGATTGGAACATGCGATTCGTGTCGCTGCACAAGCCCATCTCCCATCGACGTCAGCGCTCGTTGGTCCACTCCTCGCAGCCCGCTTGTGCGTCGAAGCCCACGGCCGTTCACGTCTTGCTCGACTTCCGTCAGGAACCGTTCAGGTCTTGGGAGCGGAGAAGGCATTTTTCAGTCATTTGCGTAGCGGAACCGCTCCGCCAAAGCATGGTCATATCTTCATGCACCCATGGATTTCACGCTCACCGCGTTGGGTAAGAGGGAAGATTGCGCGAATGCTGGCTTCAAAGATCAGTATTGCTGCTCGAATCGACGCGTTTGAAGGAACGCCTTTGAGTCAGGATGACGTCGATGAAGTTGAAGCAAAGGTTGAGGCGATAAGAAAAGAATTTTCGAAGCCTCCAAGGCGTTGAGGTGGTCGTTTGGCCAAGCATCGACGCATACGACCAGTGTCCGAGACTGTGTTGTTGGAAGGACGAAATGTTTGGACGGTTAATGCCAACCCTGGCATAGCAGTCCGAGGCGAATCGTTGCGAAAGTTCCGTGGTGTTGAGCACAGGCGGTGGGACCCAAACCGTTCCAAGCTTGGGGCAGGACTTCTTCGAACGAGGAATGATCCATCGTTACTGCTACCTGATGCTGGCTCGACTATCCTGTATCTCGGTGCAGGACATGGTACGACAATTTCTCATCTGCACGATCATCTCTGTGGAGCAAAGAATCGGTTTGGTGGACGACTCGTGGCCGTTGACCTTGCACCACGTTGTCTTCGAGATCTAACCTACCTCGCCGAACATCGACAAGGTTTGGTACCAGTCTTAGGCGATGCAAGGAAGTTTGATGCGTGGGGCGTCTTGATTCCATCACGTGTCGATTGGTTGTTCCAAGACGTTGCACAGGCAGGTCAAGTTGAAATTTTCCTCTCTGCAGTTCGTCGATTTTTGAGCAAGGACGGAATTGGTTTGTTATCGCTTAAGGCAGCGAGTGAACGTCACACTGAAGGTGGAGACGAGGACATCTTTGCTGAGGCGATTGCTCAACTCTCAAGCGAAGTGGAACTTCTTGAACACATCAACTTGACAGGTTTTGAAGATCAGCACGCACTCTTCGTTATTCGAAGGAGGTGAGCGACTGCCAGAGCTTCCTGAAGTTGAAACCGTGCGAAGAGGCTTAGAACAAGCGATGCTCGGGCGAAGGGTTACGGAAGTCATCCTTCGACGAGAGAATCTTCGATTTCCTTTTCCTGATGAATTCGCATCACGTATCACTGGTCGAAGCGGCGATTCCATCCGACGTCG
Source organism: Candidatus Poseidoniales archaeon (assembly GCA_012270265.1). Lineage (GTDB taxonomy): Archaea > Thermoplasmatota > Poseidoniia > Poseidoniales > Poseidoniaceae > MGIIa-L2. Next base: position 441 of record JAAXIR010000268.1, on the reverse strand, counting down.
AGCGAAGTACCTTCTTTTGGACCTCGATGACGGACGAATCATTCTCTCGCATCTTGGAATGTCGGGGCGATACACACTCTTCGATACAGAGAAGGTGAAGCAATTTGAAGCAACCAAGAACGAGGCGTCGAGATTTGGTTCGGCCACTGGATTCGAAGGCCGTCACGACCATGTTGAGTTCCGTTTCGATGATGGAAGCGTTGCTGTGTATACCGACCCTCGCCGATTTGGAATCATGGATTTAATCGAAGTTGGTGAGGAACAAATTCATCCTCTGCTTGAATCATTGGGGCCTGAACCCTTTGGTGATTGGAGTGCGAAGCAACTTGCCAAAAAATTGCAGAACAAAACAACGAACATCAAAGTCGCATTGCTTGATCAACGCGTTGTTGTTGGAGTCGGTAACATCTATGCATGCGAAGCATTGCATCGGAGTGGAAT
>JAAXIR010000096.1 GCA_012270265.1 Candidatus Poseidoniales archaeon | reverse complement strand
CTCCATCATGACGCTCGAGCAAGAGTTCCGACAAACGCTTGATGTTCTTGGCTTTCGTCGGGGCAAGACCAACTTCGCGAATCATCGATTGGATGTGTGCAACTTCAAGTGAAGCCATTTTCTCAGGCGTTGGACCTTGCTTGAACAGTTCTGGCGTGACTTGATTGACTTTCAAATCGGTCGTCTGTGCGCTCATAAGTACTGCAATTAGCAACTGGAACGGGGTTTCATGATCGAGTGGAACCGGTATCTCAGGATACAATTCTTCAAGCATATTTTGAATACGCTCTGCTTTTTCCTTCCGCTTCATGGTATCACCTATTCTGCATACTCAGAACCAGTGACCCAGCCAAAGAACAGACCAGAGAAGATGCTTGCCAACGGAATTGCATTGCACACAAGCGCTTCCACAATCGGCGATTCACCATCTTGTGGTTGGCCCACGAGAATCCACAGGAGCAAGCCAAGGAAAAGGCCTGGAATCACCATGAGGGCTCCCATGATCTATGTCCTCGTGAGTGGCATGGTTGTCCCAACATCCTCGCTTTGAAGAAGGGTTGGTACATTGAAGTGCAAGTTGTTGGGCCAACGCATCGGCACTCATCGAGTTGATAACGTCACTTTCTTCGAGCCAACCCTTTCGAGCCGTCATGACACCGTACTGAATGTCAGCAAGACCACGAATCGAGTGAGCATCAGGGCTAATCGCTACGGGAACGCCCATGAGTTTGGCATACTTACACAGCCGATAGTCGATATCCAGACGATATGGGCTTGCATTCAACTCAATCGACTTGAATCGACCTTCTTCGATATGCTCAGCCATCGCATCGATGAGTCGATGTACATCAACTTCGTACCCCTCACGTCCTTGGAGAATACGTCCAGTTGGATGTCCGAGCACTTTTGTCGCAGGATGTTCGAGAACTTTCAGGAGTTCCTCCGTGTTCTCGCCCTCATCCCTACCTCGCCATTTGGTCATAGCATGGACGGAAGCGACAACATAATCCAACTCATTGAGGACTTCATCTGGATGATCCAATTTCCCACCTGCAAGGATGTCGGATTCAACTCCGTGAAACAATCTGAAATTTACCCCTTCATCCTGCCAGTTTTGGTTGTATTTTCGGATTTTTTGCCCTTGTTCCAACAATCGGTCTGCAGGAGCACCATTGGCGACCTTCAGTGTTGGAGAGTGATCAGCGATTCCTAGCCATGTCCAGCCGAGTGCCTGAGCTGCATCCGCCATTTGTTCAAGCGTCGCCTCACCGTCTGAAACGACGGTGTGATTGTGAAGGGCGCCTTGAATGGTGTCAAGTTCGAGTAGGTGCGGAAGGTTCTGTTCGCTTCCAGATTGAATCTCACCCGTATCTTCGCGCAATTCAGGAGGAACCCATTGCAAGTCGAGGTGAGAATAAATCTCTTGTTCGGTCATTGCGGTGAGTGAATATTGTGCCGCTTCAATCCCCTTGAGCTCACCCGCCTTATCCTCTGGAATAAGACCAAATTCATTCAGACGGAGCCCACGGTCAATGGCTCGTTGACGCATAGCAATGTTGTGCTCTTTGCTGACGGTAAAGTATGCCAACGTGAAGGCAAACATTTCAGGAGGTACCAATCGAACTTGTGCGTCAATGGTTCCAGCGCTCTCCAATTGTTCGTAATCATCACCGCCAATCGCTTCCATCACGTTGGCATCAATATGACCGACTGAGAATCCGTCTTCGAAAATACTCGCCTCAAGAATGAGACTGATCTTTGAATCTCCTGCTCCCTTTACATCCGCAATACCCTGCAATGCGAGGATGGCGTTGGCGACATCCTCATGGTTTTCAGGCTTGACACCCACAACAATATCCAAGTCGCCAATGGTCTCTTTTCGACGACGAGCACTTCCGGCCAGTTGGACGCGTTCAACGCCAGGCAGTGCCTTGATTCTCTGTTCAAATGCAGTCCCATATTTCAATCCAATATCCAAACGTCGTCGTGCGCGGAAACGAGAAAGAAGTTCAATTCCATCAAGCATGCGTTGTTCAGATTTCTTTCCGAACCCCTTCATTGGTGCAATACGGCCTTGCTCAGCAGCTTCCTTGAGCGCTGCAATGGAATCGACACCTAATTCTTCATGCATCAATTTGATTCGCTTTGGACCGAGTCCTGGAATTCCGAGCATTTCGATCATCCCTTGCGGTGTATCTTCGTGCAAACGAACCCAATCTTCAGGCCAAATGCCTTCTAGAATTGCTTGAGAAAGGGCAGAACCAAGCCCCTTTCCGATCCCTTTCATTTCAAACAAGCGTCCAGTAACGACCAACTCATGCAAGTCTTCTGTTATCGTTCCAATCATTCGACTTCCATTTTGATACGAACGGACTCGGAAGACATTCGCCCCTTGCAGTTCGAGCAAGACCGCAACTTGATGGAGAACTGCGGCTACTTGGTTGCGGGAAAAATACGGAGCACCACTCGTACGAGCCTTCGGGAGTTTGAACGCACTGCCTGCCATAATCTCCTCAATTGTTCACAACTCAAAAAGGATGGCAAGTGGTTGTTTCAAAAACCCCCTCTGTTTGGTAGAATCATGCTCGAGGTCGAGTACATCTCCATGCTCGTCCAGACCTTTTGTGGAATCTCGGCCATTCTCTTCATGTTTGTAGCGACTTTTTCACGCTCAGAAAAGGCCGAACTTCTCGTTCAAAACATCATTTTCACAACGCTCCTTCTTGCTGCTGCGTCCTTGTGGTGGCTTTCGCTTGCAGGAGGTTCGTTGTGGGGGTCGAACTATCTCCCACGTCCACTTTCCATCGTCTGCATTGTCTTGGCAATCGCAGCACGTATGAACATCAAAGGCGAGAACGTTTCGTTTGGAGCGAATCCACACAGCATTGGAAGGACCATCGAAGAGGAGTAATCAAACGATTTCTCCGGGACCATCGTCCGAGGATTCTGCAGCCTCCTTCTCCATTTTTTGGTTGATGAACGTACGCATGTATTCGGGCAATTCGCCATTAACAAAAATCACGTCGTTGACGGCTTCGAGTTTCTTCAACGAGTAGTAAATCTGCATCGCCGTCATGGGTGTTGACGAACAACCTGTGCAACCGCCATCGAGTGACAGCATGATGTTTCCATCGCTCGTGTCGAGGACGGTCACCACGCCATCGTGTGCATCAAGAATTTCCTGAACCGGACCAATCTCGGCCAGGATCTCTTCAGCACTGATGCTCATGATGTCCCGAGAGACTCCACCTCTTTCCACGAGTGGATGCCGCGGTCCTCGGCGATAGGAACTGCGGGCACAAACTAGCCTTGCGGGCCTGTACTGGCAGGGAATCTCTTATGAGGGGTTCCAAGGTCGGGCGAAGCACAGGTGTACATTATGATGGAAAATATACCCTTAATTGCAGCAGGCGCAGGTGCCGTAGGACTTTTGATCGCATTTTACCTTTACAATCAGGTAACAAAGGTCAAGATTGACAACGAAGTTGTCGCAGACATTACAGACGAAATTCAAAAGGGTGCAATGGCGTTCCTCTTTGCTGAGTATCGTATTCTGACAATTTTCGTTGTCGTTGTTGGTGCTGTTCTCGCTTACCTCAACGACGTTGATACTGCTATCGCATTCTTTGCTGGTGCAATCGCTTCAGTCCTTGCCGGATTTTCAGGTATGCGCTCTGCTACCTCGGCAAACGGCCGTACAGCCATGGCAGCAAAGAACGATGGTCAAGCAGGTGCTCTCGCAGTTTCGTACAACGGTGGCGCCGTCATGGGACTGTCCGTTGGCGGTCTCGGCCTGCTTGGTATCTCACTCATCGCTTATTGGCTTGGTGCTGAGGATGGAAACACACTCTCAGCAGCAGCTGGATTCGGTATGGGTGCTGCGTCCATCGCACTGTTTGCCCGTGTTGGTGGTGGAATTTATACCAAGGCTGCGGACGTTGGTGCTGACCTTGTCGGTAAGGTCGAAGCCGGTATCCCTGAAGCTGCCCCAAGAAACCCTGGCGTTATTGCTGACAACGTTGGTGACAACGTCGG
>JAAXIR010000159.1:1517-4050 GCA_012270265.1 Candidatus Poseidoniales archaeon | reverse complement strand
GAGGGCCGCCCTTCGACCTTCAGCAGTCATGGTTAGTCCTGTAGGATTGTGTGCAGGATCGTTGAGCCAAACCAGCACAGTCTTCTGGTTCTGTGCGAGTTCCTCGACAGTTGCCTCAAAGGCTTCATCAGCAAAGTACGGATAATCACCTTCATCCTCTGGCAAGAGAGGCCATGTTGCCATTTCGAGGCCACATCCCTTCAGGAAGCCAGCGTAAGGTCCCCAGTGACGGTCTCGTAGAAGAATGGCGTCGCCTCGTTCACAAAGGTTGTTGGCTGCGAGGAATAAAGCTCCCGAGCCGCCTGGTGATGCTGTTGAAACGAAACCAAAGCCCATTGTTTCCAGCGCTTCTCGATGACCTCCGAGGGCAAGAGAGATGCTCAAGTCAAGGAAATCTGGTAGCCCTTTGAGTGGTGCGTAAGAGGAAAATTCCAGAGCAGGTGCTTCTCGCAACATTCTGTCGACAACCTGGTTGATGGCCAATGTTCCATCGTTCTCAAGTAAGATTCCTGCAGTACCATTCACGGCATCATGGCCTTCTTCCTTGGCTGCGAGATAACGCGCATACCATCCAAAAATGGTGTCGTTTCCCTGACGCGTCGAGGCAAGAGCGTTCAGCAACGATGAACCTGGTGCCTCGTCCATAGCCAACCCAAGCCGGTTTCCCTCTTGACCTTGTCGAGGTCCAACCGTTTCCTTCATCAAGGGGAGATGCAACCCACGGTTCAAGGCCAACGTAGCACAGTCTGGTAGTGCGTCTGATTTGTAATCAGACGGTCGGGGGTTCGAGTCCCTCCGTTGGCTCCACCAGTACCTTGAACAAGAATCCTCAAACCGTTGAAGCGTTTGGTCGAATCATGAGCGCTGCTCGACTCGATGGTAAGGCATGTGCTGCTGATTTGGAAGAGCGACTGAAACAGCGTATTGCTGCGTGTTCCGTTCAACCTCATCTCGCGGTCATCATTGTCGGCAACGACCCAGCATCGCATGTTTATGTGAACAACAAAATTCGTTCATGTGAACGACTTGGTATCCGTTCTACACATATCGAACTACCAGAAGATACCGAACAATCGGTTGTTGCGGACCATATCCGAGCCATGAACAAGCAGAGTGATTTGCATGGCATCTTGATTCAATCACCGCTACCGAAGCATATGGACGAGGAAGCGCTTACTGAACTCATCGATCCACGGAAGGATGTTGACGGGTTCCACCCCGTCAACCTTGGACGCTTGGTTCAAGGTCGAAGCGATGGTATGGTGCCATGCACACCTTCTGGTGTCATGGAAATGCTTCGCTGGGCTGAGGTCGATTTGACTGGAAAGAAAGCTGTTGTTCTCGGTCGTTCGTTCAATGTAGGCATGCCACAGGCGCTTTTGCTTGCTGCTCGTGGTGCTGATGCAACCGTGACTGTTGTTCACTCTCGAACCAAGGACGCACGTTCAGAATGCTTGCAAGCAGATGTCATTGTCGCTGCTGTCGGTCGTGCTGAAATGGTTCAACCCGATTGGGTCAAAGAAGGAGCCATCGTTGTTGATGTGGGGATCAATCGAGTCGATGATCCCAGCCGTGAAAGAGGATGGAGGCTTGCTGGTGATGTGCAGCCTGATGTGGCCTTGAATGCATCGTTGTTGTCGCCAGTACCAGGTGGCGTTGGCCCGATGACCGTGGCTATGCTCATGGCCAACACCGTCACTGCTGCAGAATTTTTGAGTTCATGATGTGAAGGCCATGGAGCAACGAGCGCCTCGAATCGCTGCGTTTTCTACCACTGTTGCGAGTATGTCATTCATTGCATTACTTGGCAATGCGTTCCTTGGAAGATATCCTGGACAAGAGGGACAACGTGTTCTTCTCAAACCACTGTTTGAAGGGTTTGTTTCAGGAGAAAAGAACGACTATTGGGCATCAACAGGCTGGTCGACGCAAGAATGGATTTGGCTCGTTCTTTCGATATGTCTCGGTTTGCTTGCAGTCTGGTGCCGCCAAGATCGACCCGTTCCAGAGCTTCCCAAGCAACGCAGTGTTGCTGAACAAATTGCTGATTTTGAATCAAGTGCGACAAACGTAGGGACGACAACTGTTGCTTCAGTAACTACAAACACGTCGAGCATTATCTCATCGATTGTTGGAGAAACGATTTCGGTTAACGCAGGAGAGGTTGAGTCTGCAACTGCGCTTCTTTCCAGCGGGGCATTGGGTTCATATGCGGCATCGATTGTTTCTGAGCGAAACACCGACATTGAATCCAGGACGTTTGAATCGGAGCTTCAACAAAGCGAACCAGATGAAGTCATCCTTGAGGACCGTGAATTCCTTTCAGAAGGTCCTGCCTACATTCCTTTACCGGGAAAAGAGGAGGAAAAAGAACCTCAATCGTTGATGAGAGAGCCAAAGACAGCGTTTGTTTCAGATGGACCTGCTCAGATTCCTTTGCCCGAATTGCCTGAATTGGACGAGCCTGCCCCGCTCAGTTTGCCAGAGATGCCTGATTTGGACGATTTGCTTGAATCCGATGAAACAGTTCCAT
>JAAXIR010000159.1:0-1507 GCA_012270265.1 Candidatus Poseidoniales archaeon | reverse complement strand
ATGATGTGGAGTTCTTCATTCGATTTGCATTGTCACACGACTCACAGCGATGGCTCGCTTTCTGTCGATGAACTTGCAGATGCAATGCAACAACAATCCGTCCGTGTTTGGTCACTCACCGATCATGATACCATTGCAGGATGGGATGAAGCAAAGGTTGCTGCTGCTCAACGTGGGATTGCGTTCGTTCCTGGTGTTGAACTGACATGCGATGTTGAATTGCCGTGGGATGAGGGTATTCTTGCGTCGAATGCTCGTCATCGACCTCCGTCCTCATGGCATCTTCTTGCCTATTTCCCACATGAACCGATTGCAGAGGGTCTGAAGAAATTCGAGGAATGGCTCGCACCACTTCACGAAGATCGAGTTCCCCGGATGCTTGAGATGATCGACAAGGTCAATGCCTTTGGTATGGCGATTGATGCTGAAGATGTGATGTCTCGTGCAAAGGGTAGTGTTGGACGTCCACATCTTGCTCTGGCTATGATGGATGCTGGTTATGTTGAATCGATGGATGAGGCATTTGAGAAGTGGCTTGGCGATGGAAGACCATGCAATGTTGAACGTCCGAAACCATCGCTTGCAGAGGCAACGGCATTGGTTCATGCTGCTGGTGGAATCACATCATTAGCGCATCCTCGGTACTATGGCGTTGAGTATGAAGCATTGATTCAACATCTGAAGGCATCGAACGTCGATGCCATCGAAGCATTTCATCGCAGTCATTCCGATGAAGAGAGGCATCGTCTTTGGATGCTTGCTGAACAATACGGTCTCGGTGTAACCGTTGGATCTGATTTCCATTCCTTCAATGGTGGACATCGGCCTGGACATATGCCAGTTATCGTCAGGAGTTTGCCTGCGCTGATTTCATCGGCATGATTCGATGCAGCAACAACGCTACCTCAAACAGGAAGATGACTGGCAAGGAAACTAGGAACAGCGACAGTGGATCAGGTGGCGAGAATAGAGCACCTATGACGAATGCTGCAAACCAAATGTGCTTACGATAGGCTGCTAAGGTTGGAGGTTCAACCAATCCGATACGTAAGGCAAGCAGTGTGACAACAGGTGCTTGGAATCCGATGGCACTTGCTATGCACAAGTTCAGAATGAAACCGACGTATGCTTCCAGTTTCCATTGCGTGGAAAGTCCTGCTTGCTGTGCATCGTTGCTGAGGTATTCAAACAGCATCGGGGTCAGCAACTCCCATGCATAGAGAATGCCGCAAACGGCCAAGATCATACTTGATGCAATGGACAGAACAAACGAGAAACTCGGCTTAGGTGGGCTGAAATTCAACTCTCGAAAGCGCTCAAGAACGAGTGGATGACGTGCACCGCGTAGTGTTGTTTCTGTGAAAACGAGCAAGAGGGCTAAGAACAATCCGAAACTGGCTGAAAGTTGAATTTGAAGCATCAGGAATTCAACCGGCGATGTGACAATGACGTTGACGTCATCGGGTAATCGTTGATCCTCGATGAGCCACGATACGATGCCTTTGGC
>JAAXIR010000016.1 GCA_012270265.1 Candidatus Poseidoniales archaeon | reverse complement strand
AGCATCAAAGAAGCGTGGTGAATCAAAGCAACGGGATAACACCTGTATTCCTACCAACAAGCATGGTCAAGTACTGGTTAATGAAGTCGGAACTCGACGTTTATCCCTATGCACAACTTGTCGCGGATGGTAAGACCCACTGGGATGGTGTTCGTAACTATCAGGCTAGGAACATGATGCGTGACGATATGAAAGTTGGAGATTTGATCCTTTACTATCATTCAAACTGTAAACCACCGCATGTGGCAGGGATCGCCAAAGTTTGCAACGAAGGGTATGGTGACTTCACGTCTTGGGATTCGTCCTCAAAATACTTTGATGAGAAGTCAACTCCCGAAAACCCTCGATGGTTCATGGTCGATATTGAGCCTGTATGTGAACTTGGAAACATGGTCTCATTGGATGCTGTTCGACAAGAAGAAGCACTTGCGGATATGTTGTTGATACGAAGAGGACAACGACTCTCGATTCAGCCAGTCCAAGAAAACGAGTTCCAACACATCTGTAGAATGGGTGGAATTGACCCTTCCAACCTTGAGTGAAGTGATTCCATGCAACACATTAGCGCAACAGATCGTGCTCTTAACATCGAGTACGCCATCCGCGATGTGGTTGTTCCTGCTACTGAACTCGAAGCACAAGGTCACTCCATTATCAAACTCAACATCGGTGACCCAATCGCGTATCCTGGGTTGCCAACCCCTTCACACATGGTCGAAGCCTTCGCCAAAGCTTTGAACGATGGAAGGAATGGTTATTCGCCATCCTATGGTTTGCCAGAGTTGCGTACCGCAATTGCGAACGATGAACGGACAAAGGGTTGGCCTGCTTCAGCGGACGATGTGTACGTCTGCCACGGTGTAACTGAGGCACTACAAGTCCTATTTCAAGCGACCTTGGATGAAGGCAGTCAAGTCCTCGCACCTGGTCCACACTACCCTCCTTACATGGCGTATCCGCAAATGTACGGTGCTGAAACAATCGAATATCGATTAAATTCCGATGATGGATGGTCGCTTGATTTTGATGACATTGAGTCAAAAATGAACGATGATGTGCGACTGTTTGTTTTGATCAATCCAAACAACCCAACAGGTGCAGTGGTCGGTCAGGAAGAAATTGATCGGTTGCTACAGATTCTGAAACCGTGGCCAAATTGTATCCTCGTCGCCGATGAAATTTATGATGGTCTTGATTTTTCTAACCGCCAAGTAAGCGCAGCAAGTCGTTCTGATTCAATTCCAGTTGTAACAATGAACGGTGTGTCAAAGGTTTACTATGCGCCCGGATGGAGGATTGGATACATGGCCATTCACGACCCAACATCTGTTTTGACCTCAGTCCGAGATGGTGTTGAACGAATTCTTCGTTCACGTCTTTGTGCATCTACGCCAGCACAATTGGGATTTTTGGCTGGATTGCAGGAAGACCGTTCATGGATGAAGGAATACTCTGAAACTGTGCAAGAACGTCGGGATGTCTGTCTCCAACGTATTTCAGAAATCGAGGGGCTTGAAGTTGAAACACCTGAGGGTGCATTCTACATGTTCGTTCGACTAACGGACGAGCATTGGAAAGAAAACGACAAGCAGTTTGTCCTCCAATTGTTGCACGAGGAACATGTGTTGCTCGTTCACGGTTCTGGGTTCAGCCAAGACAAAGGAAAGGGTCACGTGAGACTTGTTTTCTTGCCTGATGTTATGACTCTCCACACAGCATTTGACCGCATCGATGCCTTCCTACAAAGACATCGGACTGCGTGATGAATGACGGCGAAGTATTCATGATGAATAATCACAGGGTTCGCTCCATGCGGAAGGTATCTCTAGGCACTGTCCTTATTTCCTTGGGACTTCTTCCACAAGTTTCAGCCTCGACGGTTGCAAAGCCAACAGAATTTGACATTGACTATCTATACCCTCTGTTGTCCGCACTATTTGTTGCCGGATTGTTGTGGAAATTTTTTGTTCCACGACAACTTTCTGCTCTGCAAGTAGCGTTTGAGATTGACGATAATCTGTACGAGGTGCATCGACTAACACGAACCGTTGACGATGCCCGGGAAATTCTACAACAAGGCCGAGTAGCCTTTGGTGTTGGACTCTACATGATGGGGATGCTCGGTGTCCTCCTTTTGATTTCCGAGCTTATTTTCCAGCCAGAGGTTTATTTCGAGCCGAACTTGTGGATCATCGGTTTGTTTGTCCTTCTGCCAATTCTTATCTCTCCTTGGGAAACCATGAACGCTCAACTGGCCGGTAAAGGGGATACGAGAATCGGTGCAACCTCGATTGGTGTTGGTGTACGGCGTATTCTCACGCTTTCCATACTCCTGTTTGCTACCATGATTGCGCTCTTTTATGGTATGAACCAAAATGATGGAAGAATCACTCCTGTCTGGTTAGCAATTACCATGTTGGTCTTCATGGCACCAACGATCCTTGCATACGGTCGCATCATGGGCGCCTCCTGGAACATGTTGCTTGTCAACAAGTGGAGGACTGCGAACGGCCGAAAGAATCCTATCGATCCTGACAAACCATCTTTTGTCAACCGATTGTTCTCCCTGCTTCTTGTCTTGTTTTTGATTACCATGCCAATCACGGCGTTGAATGGTATTGTGACCGTGTTCCATGTCCTCTACAATAGTCCAGACAACAGTGAAGATATTCTGAACTTTGGTGGAATTATTGGTCACTCCATCTATGTGCGGATCGATATTATTTCCGAATTTTTGTTCCATTGGGAATTCATTAAATCCATGCCTCAATTCCTGTCGTTCTATCTTTCGTTGAACATTGCGATTGTTGGTCTAGCGTTTATTTTTGAACTTACAAGAAACTTGATTCTCGGTGGGCAGACATTCGGCGGAATGTTTGGTGTTACGCTTGATACACCGCGTGAAATTCGTACCGAAGAAGCTGCACAGGGGCGTCAAATTTCATTTGCATTTGCTGGATTTTCTGGTTATACTGTGCTCCTCCTCCTCCTCGTTTGCTACAAGGAATTCGGGGATCTCATGCCATTTACTTCCGACTTGGAAAATCGAGGATTTAACGAAGAAATGCGATTGCTTGCTACATGGATGTTTATTGCAGTAGGAAACGCTGTTTTCCTCTTCACTTGGTTGCTCTCAATTGCACGATTGTCGCCTCTTCGCCAGATTCGTTTTGATTTGGATCCAGAAGAGCGACGTGAAGGTGCGGTTATGTTGGCTGGTGGCGATTGGATGCGTGAATACATCGATAACGCTGCTCTGCAGGAGGATTTGGACGCCCTCATTCGTTTCCAAAAACAATCAATCGAAGGCGACCAATCCTTGGTTCGTCATGAAAAAGCACGAGCAAAGATGTGGTCTTGTGCCATTCGAGGATTGTGGCCAAAAGCCATCGAAGAAGCAAAGAAAGTTCTCGCTCAATCAGGTGGTGACGATGACGAGGCAAGGATGCTCATCGCTACGGGCTACATCGCGACTCGTCGATTGGATGCAGCTCGAGGTGCATTACGTGGCCTGCAACAACCTGAAGGATACGATGAGCCTGAACTTCTCGCATTCATCTGTGAGTGGATTGATCCATGGCACGGTAGCGTTGATGAGGATGACTTGTGGGATTGGGAGAACAACTCGACCATCGATCACCTGAATGAAAAGATGCGGATGCTTCGATATTGGTCCCCAACGTTTTCGAAGGAAGCCACTCAGCACAAAGACCGAATCTCTCTGGTCTCATCGATATCCAATGTTGCCACCCTACGCATGCAAAGGAAACACGAAGAAGCGTTGGAATTGGCTTTGGAATCGGTCAAGCAAGATCCGCTTGGGGTTCGACCTCGAATTGCAGCAGCGTTGTGTCTGCTCGACCGAGGTGATTGGCACCAAGCTCTCTCAATCTACAAGGAACTGCGTGAAAGTGATGTCAATGACCCCCGTGTCAAGGCTCTCTCTGTCATACTTGGTCACGAAGCAGATGCGGAAGACATAGAGGTTTCATTAGTTCTCGAAAAAGGAAAGTCCTTGCGACGATGGCTTGATGATGCTCCAGTCAATCCAGTAGCAG
>JAAXIR010000001.1 GCA_012270265.1 Candidatus Poseidoniales archaeon | reverse complement strand
TCCCAGTATGCATCATGCACATGCTCGGGGAACCAAAGACAATGCAGGCTAACCCTTCGTATCGTGATGTTGTCAAAGAAATTTCATCTGAACTTCTCACTACAGCGCAGCAACTTGTCGATGCGGGTCATGAACCGAGTCGTATTTGTCTCGATCCTGGAATCGGTTTTGGAAAGACACTCGATCACAACATCGAGTTACTCAAAGGTTGGAATTCTCTTCGCGGAGATCACGATTTTCCTATCCTGTGGGGTGTTTCTCGAAAGTCGATGATTGGTCAATTGACGGGTCATTCAGCGAGTGAAGATCGTTTGTTTGGAACACTCGGTGTGGCTGCTTATGCCCATGATGTTGGAATCGATTGGTTACGCGTGCATGATGTACAGGCTCATTCGGACCTGTTGAAGGTGTTACAAGCGTTGGACTAAGTGATGCCGCCACCGATGAATCCAGCCGCTGCACCCCATGCGCCAAGCATACTTCCAAGATTTGTTAGAGCAGTAACGAGAAGCACACGACCAGCTCGGTTACTCCAGAATCCTCCAATGGATGTTCCTTTGAGGAATTGTTGCAAATCTTCAGTTGTCGGTTCTGATATACGCAATTGTACGTATCCTGCAAACCATCCTGCTGCAAGTGCAGGATTCAGTGATGTGATTGGACTTGCGAGGGCTGCTGTTAGAATCGCCAAAGGGTGGCCACGAGCAAGAATACAACCGATCGCTGCGAAGATGGCGTTGAACAGCGTCCAAACTGTGAGCATCTTGACGTAATCAACCTCATTGTTGTTGAACAATGCAAATCCAACCAACCCCATGACAATCAGTGGAATAGCAAATGGGAGCACTTTGCCGACGATCCCTTTCTTTGGAACTGTCGAAATTGATTCGAATTCTTCAGTCGAAAGTGGATTGTAGGGATTCAACGCACGTTCAATTCCTTTCAAATGGCCTGCGCCAACCACAACCAACATCTTCTCTTCGGTTTTCGATTGCATGATTTTTTCAGCAATGTATCGGTCCCGCTCATCGATCAGGGCTTCTCCAGCACCTTGTGAGAATTCTTTCAAGTCTTCCATCATGGTCGACAAAAGATCTGAATCAGTGAGCAACTCATCGAGGTCAAAGTCCTCTTCGAGTTCTTCATCATCTCCAAAAAGTGAGAAGAGCAATCGAAAACGCTCCCTCCACTTCATTTTCCTCCAAGCTCTACGCATCGTGACTTGGATGTCTCTATCGACCAGTGCAACTTCAATGCCTGCTGCTTTGGCAGTTTCAACAGCAGCCAACAATTCTGCCCCCGGCTCCTGGCCTTCGTTCAGACCAAGGCGACGCTGTTCAGCACTCAGCATGGCTTGCATCAGAACCATCGGAGCTTTGCCTTCTTTGATGACTCTGCGTAGACCTTCTTTGTCGAGACGTCGCCCCTCGACAAGTGCATCATGACGTGTCTTGCACAACTCGACCCCAACGATCTTTGGTTGATAGGTTTCGATTTGTTCCTTGACCGCTTCGACTGAGGCTGTCGCCACGTGAGCCGTACCCAGCAAACGGAGAGTGGGGGAGATATCGATGTACGGTGAGGAGGTACTCATTCTTCAGCACCCCGCGAAAACAACTCCAACATGCGATTAGTAAAGGCTGAGAGTATCTCGTCTTGAGATTCCTCTTGTTCATGTCCCGCACCAAATACGAGATTTGAAAGAAGCACTTGACCGCCAGCCATCACGCGATGCCCTCCTGCCTGACCATCTGGGAATTCTTTCGAAAGAGCCAAACCAACGTGGAGATGTTCTCGACGGCTTCTTGCGGACAAGAGCATCTTTTGTCGCTGAATTCCGTAAACAATCACAAGATCGGTGTTTGATGTTGCAAAAAGAAAATCAGCGACTTGAGCAAGATCATCACGTCGCACCAAGTTTTTGATTGGGGCGAGAACTAGCCCTTCGTTTTGCACCATGGTTGCTAACGCTTCGCGATACGATTCCAAGGTTTCAGGACTACGTAATGGTGCCTGTATGGACTGAAGCAGTTCATCATCGACCCATGTATTCAACCACATGAGCGCTCTCAAATCGACTTGATTGAAGGAACGCGTGAATGAGAGTGTATCCGTTCGTAGACCAAACGATAGTGCTGTTGCCAAGCGAGGCGTCATTTCCAAACTCATGTTCATGAGGAGGTTTGCGATCAACGACGAAGTTGCTGAGTATTCTGGGCGTAGGAATGCAACATCTGCAGATACTGCTTTGTCCGACGAATGGTGATCGATGATGATGTGAGGCACGCAGTCTGGAGGAAGGACGTTGTTGGCTCCAGGCTGATGGAAATCGACCGTAATGATGCACTCTGCTTCATTGAGAACGTCTTCCAATTCCCAATCGAGAAGAATTCTTCTCAATGGTATCTCCAAGAGTCGAACCATTGCTTGATTTTGTTGATGTTCAATCATTCCTCCATGGTAGATGGTTGGTTTATGGCCAAGGAAAGCGACCAATTCGTACATGGCTAAAGCGGAAGAGAGGGCATCAGGGTCTGGATTATCATGACAAAAAATGGCTACGTTGGATTCTTCAGGAAGGTGTCGTATGTACGATTCCAATACCGTCGCCCCTGCGTGACGCTCCCAAGCACGAACCTTTTCTTTGTAGGCAGCAGTGATGATGTCTTTTGCATCGATCTTATCGACGGATTCAAGACCTCCACCAACTGTTTTCTCACACAGAATTGGTGTATCTGGCCATCGTTCACGAAGTGTGGATAATGCTTCTTCATCCTCGAGAACATCGACATCGACGACGATGACTGCAGTTGGTTTTTGTCCGCCATCAGGTAGCGCTGAAACTGCCATTGGCTGCGGCAATGGCAAGATTTCACAGTCACCGATTTCATCTTCAATTTGAAGCATTGAAGCAAGACCAATCAGTCGTGTCGGTCTTCGTTCAGAGCACCATCTCGCCAGTTGAACGGCGATATCGCTGTGACCAATCACCAAGAACATTGGATGCTCCTCGGTTGTGAATCAAGCGGTTCAAACTTGAATGTTCGTATTCAGAAAGAAATCTGAACGTTCTCTCGCTGAACACCTTCAACAACGAACAATTCTCGTCGTACGCATCCCTTCATACCAGCAACGAAGTTGGTTGGAATCATTTGGATGGCTGCGTTGAAGTTGGTTGCAGATGCATTGTAGAATTCACGTCGGTCAGCGAGTTGGTTCTCAAGAGCAACCAATTGGTTTTGGAGATTGACGAAAGATGTGTCTGCCTTGAGATCAGGGTATTGTTCAGCGACCATGTTGATGCGTGGAAGCATTCCGGAGAGAATGCCTTCAGCAGCTCCAACGCCCTTGACATCGCCTTGAGCAAGAGCACCAGCTGCTGTTTGTCGTGCAACAGCAAATTGCTCAAAGATTTCTCTCTCGTGCTCCGCATATCCCTTGACGATGTTAACAAGGTTTGGAATCATGTCGTAACGTTGCTTGAGCAGTACGTCGATGTCTGCCCAGGATTTGTTTGCGTTTTCTTCGAGGCGCACCAAGCGGTTCCACGTGCTAAAAATCCAGATAATGAGTACAAGAGCAATAAATCCGCCAACAATAAGTCCAATCATAAGAGCGTCCATGAACCCGCCTCGTGTGAGGTTCCTATTTGAACCTATACTACCGATTGGGTTGATATGATATGCTGAGTGAACATCGGCGTCTCATGGACGCTGCTACCATGGCTGTGGTTCTCCTTGGTAGCGGTTTCATTGGATTTCTTTTCGCACCGCTTGGATTAGGAGGAGGTCTGCTCTTTGCTCCCTTGCTCCACTACGGCTTAGGATGGGAAATCGATGGAGCCTTACTGATCGTCTCACTTGGTCTTTCTGCGACCGTCTCTTGGGGCTCAGGTCTTCGTCATCGCAAAGAAGGCCATGTCTCCGATGTACGGTTCAAGCAAAGTCTTGTTGGAGCGCTACCCGGAGCAATCATCGGGGTTGTCATTGTAGCATCATTGAGTGGTTCCTTCGATGTATTCTTCAAATCTCTAAGCCTTGTTTTCGTAACATGGGCAATCA
>JAAXIR010000005.1 GCA_012270265.1 Candidatus Poseidoniales archaeon | reverse complement strand
AGGAGCAGAACACGGCACACGTCTACGCTTGCGAGGTCAAGGACAACCTGCAGAACGCGGCCAGGGCTCGCATGGCGATCTCCTCATCGAGATCGAAGTACTCACACATCCTTGGTTTGAACGAAACGGATCGGATTTGATCATGTCGCTTCCACTTGGTTATCCTGACTTGGTGTTGGGAACGAAAATCAGCATCGACCACATTGACGGGAAGAAGCTCGACATCGTGGTCCCTGCCCGTTCATCCGCAGGTCATACCCTCGAAATTAAGAAACGAGGGTTGCCTCATATGCGCAGAAGTGGCCGTGGCGATGTTGTTGTTTTGCTCAAACTTCACGTTCCTGATAAGATCTCAAAGGCGGACAAGAAGCAACTTGAATCCATGAAATCAAGTCTTAACCCTAGCGATCAAGTGCAACGAATCCTTGATGATGCGTCCGAGCGAAGGGCGAATGAATGATCATTCTTCTTCATCAAATCGGGTCAATGCAGTAGGAATTCTCATACCTCTTGGCACACCATCGACGTGTCCATTCAGTTCAACATCGACTTGTGTTGCCTCTCCTGCAAGGTCAACGGTGAGGAAGATTGTCGTTCCTTTGGCAATGGTGTCGACAAAGACTTCCTCGCCTTGATGCAAGAGTCGTGGTTCAACATGTTCTACTGACAATGCTTGACCGTATGGTGCATCAAAACGGAATGCGGCAATATCCCACGTTTCGCTTTCTGTGTTCAAACCAACAAGGAGTGGCCAATTGCCAAGGGATTTTGCCAGACGTGAATCAAGATTCCACGCTGCAATGGACGTTCCATCGGTTGTGTAGGAACGTTGTGGCTCACCCCATGAAGCGATTGCAGATTCCCATGGAAGGGTTGCTACAGCTTCCAAGGAACGAACCAATGATTTTCGTGTTTGCTCCGGTGATTCTGTTCCTTCATCGAGTAGATTTGTTAACATAACTAGACGCTGCTTCATCGCACCAATACGAGCCGCATTACGTCGAGTCTTTCGCATAGCATACACGAGATAGATGGCCGGCAACATCATGCCAAGCCCAAGAATCCAACGAACCGTGGTTCCCCAAAACTTTGCTTCATCGGATGGAGCAAACCATGGCTCTTCACCAATTTCAGTGGTCACTTTCGTGATATCAATGCTGTATTCAAGTGCCTGGAGGTCGTTGCCCCAGTTTTGATCTTGGAGGATTGAATCATTGACATGGAAGAACTCAATGAAATGGAATCCAGGTCCCAGTGTAACGTACAGATCCATGTCGTACGTGAAGAGATCGGGAGACAATTCGTGTTCCGAGAGCACTTCCATTGTATCCTGATCTAATTCTTGCACAACACCTCGAAGATCGGGGCTATTACCATCGATAACGATGTGGAGTCGATGCTCAGAATCAACCCAGCCATCAACTGAAATGAGGTATACATCGGATGTATCCATCGTTGCTAAGTTCAGTTCGCCTGAATAGTCATCGGTATTTTCAGCATAGAGAATCGGCCAACTGCTTTGATCAAGACTCGATGGGCGATAGGCCGGAGCGTCGTTTGTCGCATTACCATCTGCTGTGGATTCCAAAGCAACGTCAACCCAATGCACGCTGCTTTCGATGCTGAGCATCGCCATACTCGTGTTTGGATAGACGTAGATTCGCTCCACTGTATTACGTTCAACAAGGACCTCTGGCATTGCAACCCATGCGTCACCGATACGAAGCGAAACGCTTGCAGTGATATCTTCAATCACAGGTGAAAGCTTGATGACGCCCGTTGCATCGATTGCAAAGGCACTCTTGGACAATCCATGGCCGATTTGAGTGAATTGCGATGTACCCTCATCCACGGTCATGGTCAGTTGAGCGTCGTGAATCGTACGCTGGATGGCATAGGCCGAGAATGGCGCAGATGTCGATGCTTTGACGATGATTCGGCCATCTTCTTCAATGTCCAAGTAAACCGTATCCTCCATGGTGTTTGGGTTTGTGGCGGTCATTGTCTCAATCACAGCATCGAGAAGCTGTTCTTCGGTTTCAGTCTGCATGTAGAAATCAAATCGAATCGAATCGGATGCGTGATGGAGGGTCAATTCAATGGTTTCGTCTGCATGAACTTCGAATCCATAATATTCTTCAGCATCGGATTTGATTGCACCAGCATCGAAACCAAGCGATGCATAATCTCCGTAAAGAATGGTTTGGAGATTGCCTCGATGCATATCGAGACACGCACTCGGATTCTCGCATCTGTAAGAATCGATCAGATCGATTGTTGAATCCGGACTTGGTCGTTGTTCGAGATGCATTTCGTCTTCGGCAACAAGGATAGAGGTTGAAACGGTCTCTGCAGTGGCTGAAGAGATTGTGATTTGGACTGAAGTTGCTTCATTCGCTTCGTAGGTAACCGAGGTGGAGGATGATATGCTTGTATCCCCTGCATCGAGTTGCACTTGGCATGAACTGCAACCAACGTTGACAGAGACGATTCCTCCTCCTTCGACGTTGATGGTTTGCTCGTAGGTTTCACCTGGTTCAAGCGTGACCATCTGCAAGCGACCATCGATAATGAACTCGTCTGGTGCTTCATCAGCGTGAACGACGTTTGTGAAACTCAAAAGAAGAAGTCCAACAAAAACCAGCGGCATCATCCGATGCTTGGTCGTGTTATCCTCCATGTTGATTGCTCGAAGGCCTAGTCTTTCAACACTTTCTTCGCAATCGGTGGCATCTTTGAAAAACAAACCACCTCAGCAGGCAACATGGCAGAAGGACTTGGTCGCACGGTTCTTCATCGTCACCGCTATGGCCGCGTGTGGGGTTTGGGGGACCGCTCATCACCTGCTGCACGAACCCCTGCCCTCATCTCAACAGACGATGATGATGAAGTCTGCAGAGATCTTGCTGCGTTTCATTGCACGCAAACACGTACCATTCCTGCTGAAATGACCATCTCGACCCAATTTGCTTTGATGCCACCATCCTTTGATCGCCAAGGACCTCAAATGACAGCATCCGTTGGTCACGTTCTTCCACCTTCGCTTGAAGAGGCGAACGCCGGAGAATCCGCAGATTCTGGACCACTCCTGCCAGTATCTTGGCAACGTTTGCATCACGATCCATCGTTGTTGGATGCCGATTTGCAACCCAACATCATCGTCCTCGTTGATGCTGTTCAACTTGCAGCTCAACCCGGAAAGCTCGTCACTGCAATTCAAACCCTTAAGCATCGATTTCCCGGGGCTCTGTTGTGGCCTCCTGGTTTAGGTGGTCCAGACAATGCTGCGGTTCTTGCATGGTTTGGAGTTGACTAATCCGATACCACAAGGACTCGATTTGCGCTTAGTGCAGATCACCTCTTGACCGCTTTAGGTCCGAGACAACCACTCACTGGTGAATCCTTTAGCATGGACGTTGCTTTGCATCATTATCAACAAGCACTACGTTCTGTTCAATCAGCCATCGAAACAGGAACGTTGCGTCGTCTTGCTGAACAACAGAGCCTCAACAGTCCACGTCTTGTTGAACATATGCGTCATTTCGACGCGCTGGTGAACCAAAAATCGGATGTACTTCGGGCCCATCCATCTGGCCTTGAAACGATTGAATTCATGGCCCAGGAAAGCCATCATGATGCCGAAGTAACGTCTTGGGTTGAATTCATGACTCAGCGCTATCGGACTCCAAAGGGGCTGGACAACGTTCTCGTGTTGTTACCGTGTTCGGACAGGAAACCGTACCGCCTGTCAAAATCACATCGAAAATTCATCGATGCCATTGGTAGCAATGCGTGTCATGAGGTCATGGTCACCTCGCCACTCGGCCTGGTTCCTCGAGATCTCGAAGATGTCTGGCCAGCAGGTTTCTACGACATACCTGTCACGGGTGATTGGACGCAAGATGAACGTGATCGTGTGCAAGGCATGGTCGAATCCCTTGTGAAACGTCACAATTATTCTTGCATCATCAACCACAGTGGACTCCTCCTCGAAGTTGAAGGAATCGAAGTTATCGAAACGCGTCAAGGAGATTCGGCTGGGTCACGAGGGGCATTACAACGT
>JAAXIR010000283.1 GCA_012270265.1 Candidatus Poseidoniales archaeon | reverse complement strand
CTCTTGTTCTCGAACGAATCTACAGAGGGCTAAAACAAGTCGAATTACCAGATGCTTAACTTGAGCGTGAGATTGTGCTGACAACACTCGTCATCATGCGTCATTCACTGGCGCTTGAGCGAAAGGATTTGGATGGTGCGAACTTTTTGCTTGATCAACTTCGAGGCGTTGGCTCATCGACCGACCCTCTCTTGCAATACTTAGGTATGAAAACGGAATTGAAAGCGGTTGATTCGAACCCGATGGATGCTGCACTTACGCTGAGGAACGCAGAGCTTACTGCAACGCAGTTGGAGCAGCCCTTGTACAAAGCGTCACTTTTGCTTCTCATTTGCGAGCAATTGGCGGAAACACAACTACCCAGAGCAAAGACAATCCATGCACAAATCGACATCCACTCGATCGAAGCGATTGAAGCACCATCAGCAAGGCGAGTCGTTGCAAAGTGGTGGGAAGTGAAGTCGATGTTCGACGATCGAGAACGTGTGATGTCGCTGCGTGAAGCCATTCTACGATATCGTTCCGTTGGTTGTCCAAATCGAGCACGGTTGCTCTCGAGGCGTTTGCATTCCGTTTGACCTACAACTCAGCACCAATCATGGTCTTCGTATCTTGAATGCCCTCAAGTGGTCGTATCTCTTCGACAATGCATCGTGTGAGGGTAAATTCATCGTCAGCTTGTACGCGTGCAAGAAGGTCAAATTCTCCAAACAGCATCCAACGATCTGTAACATGTTCAATGTCATCGAGTGCGTTACGAACGCGCTCTTCTTCCCCTGGCATGGTCGTGATCAAAACAAATCCTATGGCCATCTTCTCACCTCAATATTCAACCGCGATGAGCGTTTGTGTGTCTCGAATTCCCTCAATCGTTCTGAAGTCTTTCATCAACAGTGTCGTGAGTGTTTTTGCGGATTCGCTGCTCACATGAGCGAGCAAATCAAATTCACCATAGAGAGCATGGACTTCCTTCACAGCATCATGCGATGTTAGTGCAAGATAGACATCGCGTTCATGCGACGGTTCGGTCTTCACGAGGACGAATGCTTCTGGCACGGAGTTCGCTTGAGCAGACAGGTTTTATCGCTTCGGGTCTCGATTGTTGCTTGCACAGGCGACGGGTGGCTTCAAATGCTATCGCTTTGGTTGGGTGACTATGGAGAGAAAGCAAACATTCCTTGCGTTGAGTTTGCTCTTCCTTCTCTTGTTCATGTCCATGTCTCCAATGGTTCAGCCCTTTGCGTCAGATAGCGATGCTGCTGCGGCTTCAGGAAGAGCGACCACAACATGGTCAGGAACAGTATCATTGACCAGTGATTACTTCGTCAACGTCCAGGATGAGTTGCTCATTACTTCATGCACGAGTGTTGTCATGTCGCCTGGCATCCGAATCTATGTGGATGGCCGATTAACGATTCAAGGGACGTCGACTTGCCCTGTCGTTCTCTCAAGTTCCTCAACAACAGGCGATCACGAAGGCATTCAGTTCAATACCTCCTCCAATGGACGTGGGAGCACTGTCAACCATTTGCATATTGAAGATGCCATCTATGGTATGACCTTGTACGGTTCCAATCCAATACTCAACAATGTGACCATCTTCAATCCAGACCGCGTTGGAATCGATATGTTCGGTAGTTCCTCTCCAGTCATTCGTGACCTGCATGTCGAACAAGCAGGTCGAAATGTACCGTTCCAAAACGACTGGCGTTACGGCATTGGTTTGTCTGTTGGTGATGGTTCAACACCGATTGTACAAGGCGCGTATTTCACGGATCATCTGCTGCGTGGATTGAACCTCTGGGGCGCATCTGGTGGCTTGTACCGTTATTTTCTCATTGAAAACATTTCATTATCTTTGCTTGGCGAAGGAGCCGGTGTATGGTTTTAAGACATTGGTCCATTGTTCGAGGATTTGAGCATCGATAAGAGCGACACTGGAATCATTGTCCGTCACATCGATGATTCGGGGTACACACGAGCCGTGTTCCGAGACGTTGACATCAGCAACAGCATGTATCGTGGCGTGTATTTGGACAAGAACAATCACACCAACTATACGAATTACGAAACAGCTGATTTTACGAACCTCACCGTTCGAGGGACAGGATCATCTGGTGCGACATCGCCTGGAATCGCTTTTGCAGCGATTGAAATCAATGCGACCGGCGCATGGATGAAGAATGTTCTCGTCGCTGATGCGTCCTCGGGCGGTGTTCGTTTGTTCTTTGTGGATTCAACAACGACGTTGCGGAACATGACGATTCGGGATGCTGGAGAAGCTGGCCAGGGCGCTCACTCAGCAGGGTTGAGCATTCAAACGTCGTTCTTCGCTGCACATCTTGAGGACATCGAGATCAGTGGATCTCCAGGTCCTGGAATCCACTCATCAAGTGGAGGATCTTTGCAAGGGACAGATTGGAACCTTCACAACAACTCAGAACAAGGCTTGTACATTGATTCAGCGACTGTCGTTGTGGATGGATTAACGTCCTCGGACAATGGATTTTCAGCAGCTCATGTCTTTGATGCCCGTTACGTCACCTTCTCCAATGTAACCTCAACAAACGATGGTTCTCTTGGTTCAAATGCGATGGAACAAGCAGGATTATCCTATCAGAAATCAAACGATTTGGAAACAGCGTCAGGTGATGTGTCATGCTTGAATTGCCATGTCGAAGCATCTCAAGGTCATGGCGTCTATGTCATCGATTCGGTTGATCTCTGGCTCGATAATCTCTCAATTACAGACATTGACACGTCCCTTCCTGCTATGTTTGTCGATAACGGTGGCTTGACCTTGGGAACCCAAGGCGGGCGGTTCAATCTCATGAACGCCAACATCGACCACGAATCGTTGACGCAACCAGCGTTGTACATCGAGCAAGCCGCTGGAAACATCGACGGTTTGACGCTCCAAGGCAATCACAATGGAATCTATTGGGATGCAGATCACAACGGAAATTTCCCTTCAACGTTAAGCAACACGGAATTTGTTGGTACAGAGTGTCTCAAACTCGTCAATCATCCCGACCTTGGTGGTTACGGAAACACAATTGGAACGGATTGTACTGGGCGTGTATGGATTGAAAATTCAGATGTCAATTTCTCGAACTTAGCTGATACGAGTGGTTCACATATCCTCGATTTGGATGCTTCATCTGCATTGCATTTGCACCAACCAAACAATGTGGACTTGACGATGGCGAACATCCCCTCAGGCGCCGTTATTGACGTCGCTTGGGATGTTACTGTATGGGTTGTCAACAACCGTTCCAATGGCATTCCGAATGCCTATGCGAATGTGAGTTTCACGCAGTTTGAACCATCTGTATCGAAGTTTACGAACGACCTCGGTGTTGTCGAGTTAACCGATTTCATCGGTCAACGATGGACCAATTCAGGAGCTTCAGCGATCAACGATGTCACCGTTGAATGCGGATACGACAGCGAAAGCAACACGACAACGGTAAGTTTCGATGGAGACAAAGTGATGTATTGTGTGCTCGAATTGGACAATCAACCCCCATTCTTGAACTGGACTTCACCGATGGATGGCTATGTGTTCCCTTCCCAAGGACAAGTGTTGTTCGATGCTCAAGAGTCATGGGATTTGGACGACGATCCTTTGACGCTGACTTGGACGTCTTCATTGGATGGTGTCATCTCATCGGCACAAAGCACGGCTCCATTTTCGGTGAATGATGGTTTATCTGGGATTTCGCTAAGCGATGGTATTCATGACCTTACGCTGGAAGTTTGTGATAATGCTGGTCATTGCATTTCGGAAACACGAACCATCGAGTTAACCAATCTCGCACCAGAACTCAACGTATCGTTTGACCCGAGTTTAACACAATGGAACGAACTCATCATGCCTCAAACGGGCACAGTCTCCATCAATACAACAGGAACCTTTGATCCAGAAGGCGATGACTTCGCATGTCTCATCAAATTTGGTGGTTACAATCGACAAGGTCCTGGATGGGGCAATCATTGGGGCTGTCCAGAAGTATTGACCTACACATTCGACCATTATACCGACGACCCACCGGCATCGTTCTTCTTGAACGTCT
>JAAXIR010000125.1:380-4095 GCA_012270265.1 Candidatus Poseidoniales archaeon | reverse complement strand
TCACGTTCGCAGGGGATGCGTGGGCAGAGCCGATTGGGACTGTAGAAGCTGCATTAAAGTCGGCAGAACGAGCAGCTCTTGAATTGATTTGGAAGCTTCATTATGCGAAGAAGCCAGAACCAATTTCGATGCAAACGACACTGTTCTAGAGCGGGTTGTTTGGATAGACATCCCACGGCTTCGAACCTCGTTTCCTAAACATCGATTTCCGCATGGCTTTCAAAATCTGCCAGGCAAATTTGAACGTACGCTTGATGCTTTGGAATGGATGCAAGACATACCACAAAGGGTTCTTCCACGTTTGTAATGGATAACGTAATTGTCTCAATATACCAACTGGGATTTCTTCATTAACACCATACGTCTGTGGCCGTCTGTTCTTGGGCATAAAGTACGTGCCAAACAACTGATCCCAAATAGGGAGAAAGGTCGAGTAATTGGTCCAAATCGCATCTCGTTCGTTCGTGTGATGCCAATGATGGAATTCGGGTGTAATAATGAGGCGATGCAACCATTTCAATCTCCAACGTACATTGGCGTGCAAAAAGAGTCCCACAATCAACTGAGCCGAATCAACACCTCCAGTCAAAACAACCGAAAATACCGCTGATACCAAAACTACCAACGCTGGTGCAAGGAGGGTGCCATCCAAAGGATGTCCACGAAATCCACTCGCCCAATCAAGATGCTCTGTTGAGTGATGAATGGCATGGAACTTCCAAAGGACTGGAATTTCATGATAGAATCGATGTGTCCAATACACGAGCATATCGAACAAGAGAATTCCAATCAAGGGCATGTATTCCTCAGGTATTTGCTCAACGTACGGTCGTAGCAACAGACCAGGAATCCAAGCAAGACTGAGGATTCCTACGACAATAGCAACAAACCCAGTCAGCAAACCGAGCAGAGGGGAAGCAAGGGCGTAGCCAATATCTGTATCCAGATGGGGTCTTCGAATCTTCTGTCCTTTGTGCCGAGGAAAGAGTTTCTCAAAAGGTACGACGAGGACAAAAAGCAACAAGACCACGAAGATACCTTCGACGGAGATGTACAATGCAACGGCGATCAACGTCAAGGTCAACAAGCGAAGAATCATGGAGAACAGACGAGCCTTGAAGCCAATCGTCTCTTCCATACCCCACCACTCGACCAGCGACTAATAGAGATGTTTGATTGTTGAATCCTAACGAGAGGTGATAAACCTCTGCGCATTAGGTAAACCATGGCATTCATGGCGTGCTCAACGTGTCTGAGCATCCGTATCTACCCTTACATGGGCTTCATGACAGGACAGCAATACCAATGCCAGGATTGCGAAACCATCTCTCCGATTGTGATTGAGTTTGAAACAGAAGAAGATTTCAACGCCTTTCTCGAGGCTCGGCTCGAAGATCAAGAGGAATAAAATCCGCACATAGAAGGCCATCTGTTGCCGAATCTTCATATGTGAAGAGACGAAATTCGGGCTGGATGGGATGCATATGATTGAGCGAAAGCAGGACGCACTGAATGGAGCAATGCTCCGAGCACTGATGGCCGAACACCTACGAGAAGAGCGTGAAAAGGTCCAGCACCAACCGATCCAAGACGCATCGTTCTCTGCACTCGCATCGAGAATTGTTGAAGATGCACGAAATGGGAAGACACACAAGTCTGCAGCTTCGAACGTGCTTGCAGACATCGGTCTTGAAACACCAAAGCAAATCGTTGAACAATCACCAATGCGACATGTTGGACAACGTGCACGCAAAATACCACTCAGAACTCGTAAAGTGAGGAGAGTCAAGCGCTCCTCCCGAGCACCTCCTCAAACGCGTGGACGACCACCGGTGGGTCACGAGAGAAGTAAGAGAAGCGTACGAGTTCCTCGCACCTAAGACCAACCGTCAAAAAGGGACAACCCTGCGGAGGGTTGGGTGAGACCATGATCGACCTAGCAAATCCAAGTGAAGAGCATCAAATGCTCCGAGAAATGATTCGTGACTTTGTTCAAGAATTCGTGGAACCACAAGCCCATGAGTACGACAAGAAAGAACAATTCAACATTGATTTGTTTAGAGAACTCGGCGATCTTGGACTTCTTGGAATCACCGTTCCGGAAGAATACGGAGGAGCAGGTCTTGATGCTGTTGCTGCAACCATTGCACACGAGGAACTCTCGTATTCAGATGCTGGGTTTGCACTTGCTTACTTAGCCCACTCGATGCTCTTTGTCAACAATCTTGCGTACAATGGATCCGAGGAACAAAAGACCCGAATCCTACCAAAGGTCTGCTCTGGTGAATGGATTGGTGCCATGGCCATGTCGGAGCCTGATGCAGGCACAGACGTTCTCGGATTGTCAACAACTGCAGAAAAGAACGCCGATGGCGACTGGGTTCTCAACGGTCGAAAGATGTGGATCACCAACGGTTGCATCGATGACCAAGGCACACCTGCCGACATCGTTTGGGTCTATGCCCGAACTGGATACGATGAGAAAGGACGTGTCAAACTCTCAACCTTCCTCGTCGAGAAAGACATGCCGGGATTCAGCGTTGGTCAGAAGATTTTCGACAAGACAGGAATGCGAGCCTCCAATACTGCAGAACTGGTCTTTGACGACTGCGTCGTTCCTGCTGGAAACCTCGTTGGGGAGGAAGGCGGTTCTCTGCTTCATATGATGGGCAACCTCGAAATCGAGCGTCTCACACTTGCTGGCATGTCCGTTGGTATTGCACGACGCTGTCTTCATGAGATGAACAAATATGCCTCAGAACGAGAAGCATTTGGTGTTCAAATTCGATCGTTTGGACAGATGCAACGTCACATTGGAGAATCATGGGCCAAGTACCGAGCCATGCGTGCATACGTTTACGACACAGCCAACAACATCCAACTCGGTAAGTCAGGCCAACGTCTTGATTCAGACGGTGTCAAACTGTTTGCAACCACAGCTGCAAAGGAAATCGCAGATGCAGCCATCCAAGTGATGGGTGGTTACGGATATGTGGCGGAATACCATGTCGAGCGACTCTGGCGCGACTCCAAACTCCTCGAAATCGGTGGAGGAACCCTCGAATCGCACCAGAAGAACATCACTCGTGATCTTGCAAAGGATTCTGAGGCCATCAATCGATGACTTCATTGGTTTCCTTGATGCCAACCATCTGCTTCGTCATGCGCCATGCTGACGTGATCATACTGACACCGATAATGGCTGCTGAAGCCAATACCGTTGTCCAAACCCAAGCGCTGGAAATTGTGGAGAGCGATTCCTCGGAGAGAAGCATTCCCATCATTGCAGCCATAGCGATTGCCAATGAAATTTGAATTCTGTAAAGAATAGGGACAGTAAGTACTGTTCCCACTCGAGCCATCCTGAAGAAGAGAAACATGGACCAAGAAAAGACACCTACGGTCCACAACAGAATGCTCGGTTCGTAGGTATTCAGTAAGAGAATTTCATTGTCCCGAAGGTATCCATCAGCAGAGAACAACGAAACAAGAAGGAGAAGTGATGCTCCCATAATGTTGAGCACTTCGATCAGAACGTTCCCACTTCGAACCTCTCTTCGCTCAGGTTGAACATCTGGTTCTGAATCAACGATTGTTGCCATTGGAACATCTTTGGTTACGGCAGTTCCCAACTTGGTCATTCGCCTTTCGAGCATGTCAAGGCGTTCGCTGATTCGGACCATCTCCTCTACAATAGGGATCGGTGCTTCAGTGT
>JAAXIR010000125.1:0-370 GCA_012270265.1 Candidatus Poseidoniales archaeon | reverse complement strand
TGCGAGCGCCGCGGGCATGGCGAGCGATGTCGCTCAGGCGCTGAAACTGCTGTGCATCAACTTCGGGTAAAATCATCATTGGGGGAGCATTGTCAATGTATCCATCGTCCTTCAAATCTGATTTTACAGCCTCCATTTTGGCTTCCTTCTTCATTTTTGAACGCTCTTTTGTCTCGACTACTTTGCTTTGGATTGCACCTGTTGTACTTTCTATACCTGATTTTGTAGCACTCGCTGCTCTCTTCGACAATTCAGCAATTTGAGTCTTGGTTTTTTGAAGAAATTCCATAATTGGATTTTCTGTTGGCAAACCGTCGCACATGTTCCACCGAAGATTGACTATGATGTAGGATATTCGCAGTAAGTATTA
>JAAXIR010000238.1 GCA_012270265.1 Candidatus Poseidoniales archaeon | reverse complement strand
AACAGCGACACGTCGTTTTCGTGCAACACGTCGTGAAGCAAGTTCGCACCTACGACGAAGTAGCGCATCGTTGGGTCCATCGGATGATGACTGGTTCATGGTTCCCGCTAGGACTTCTGCAGCAGGCGTGATACCTTGAGCGTCCTTGAGATGCGATGGTAAATCAGCTCCAAGGTTTGCAAGAACATTGGATGCACTCGATTGATTCATGTTAAGCCATTGACTTCGACGTTCGTTCTTGACCGCCCGCTCGGCTTCAGCCAATCGATTCACCATTGCATCCGTCGGGGATGCTGTTGGATTGTTGGTAACGGTTGTACCGCCTAGCTGATTACCCAACTGTGATTCGACGTTTGTGCTTGGAACGGCACCACTTGCAAGAGTTGGTCCCCGTGGTTGCTGTGGAATGTCGCTTTGTTGCGTATTGATTGGCATACCTTGCGGCATTGGTTGACCTTGAGGTACGAACGGTTGCTGTTGAGGGAACTGATTGCTCATCTGATTCGGGAACTGGCTTGGCTGTTGCGGGGGTAGTTGACTACCAGGTGGCAAATTGTTTTGTTGCTGAATACCCGATGCAATGTTTTGCAAAATGTCCGCAGGAATGCCTTGAGGCATACCTTGCTGTTGCATGTCACGCTGTTGTCGTACCGCCTCGCCAGATACGACACCAAATCCACGTCCGCCGGTGACTTCGCCGCCACCTAGGCTTTGCGATCCCATCGCTGAGAAGCTTCCTGCTCTGGAGAATTCTTGTCGAGCTCCACATTCCGAGCAAAAGATGGAATCGTCAGGGATAACTGCACCGCAGGAACCACACTCCATCTCCTCACCCTTACCTACCTAAACATCCCTTATTCTAAAGTCTTCTATGTTCTGTTATGCAAATGACCCTTCAACGAGTGAGAATCTTCATGCGGGAGAGGTTGGTGGAATCGGATGGAGGGAGTTCATGTCGGTTCTTATTGGCGAAGAAATCGACAAGTTGCTTGAGACGACATCTCGCTCGTTTTATCCAACCCTCAAATATCTGCCAAAGAAGATACGCGGCCAAATCGGTTTGCTGTACCTTCTCGCGCGTGTTGCCGACACAATCGCAGACTCCAAGGTGGGAGAAACTGAAGTGTTGATCGATGCTTTGTCGAACTACAACG
Source organism: Candidatus Poseidoniales archaeon (assembly GCA_012270265.1). GTDB lineage: Archaea > Thermoplasmatota > Poseidoniia > Poseidoniales > Poseidoniaceae > MGIIa-L2. The sequence continues at coordinate 2,944 of JAAXIR010000238.1, read as the reverse complement.
ACGTTGCTCAAGGACGCAGTGACACACTTCCAGACTTGAGCGAACTTGCTGATATTCAGTCCAATCCCGATGAAGGTGAATTGTTGCGAAATGTGCAGCAGGTTGTTGACGCATTATCGGTCTATGGTCAAGAAGACCAAGAGCGGATGTTGGAGTGTCTTGATGTCATCGTCGGTGGACAAATCCTAGATTTACAACGATTCGGAATCGCTCGAGAAGGTGGAACAATTTCATCCCTTGACTCGGATGAGGACTTGGATGATTACACCTTCAGAGTTGCTGGTTGTGTGGGTGTGTTTTGGACCAAAATGTCGCTTGCGCACATCATGAAACTTTCAAAGGACAAGGAAGAGGTGTTTTTCGAGCGAGGCATTCGGTTTGGAAAAGCCCTGCAAATGATCAACATTCTTCGTGATATCCCAGAGGATTTGCGATTTGGCCGTTGCTACATCCCTGGTGTTCGCCTTGAAGAGATTGGTCTTGAGCCGAAGGATTTGTTGGATCCAAGCAACATTGGAACCTTCCGTCCGCTGTATGATGCCTATCTTGATTTGACCAGCGAACATCTAGATGCAGCAGTTGAGTACATTCGGATGATTCCGGAACGTCAATTCCGACTCAAAGCTGCATGCATGCTCCCAGTCTTAATCGGCCAGCGAACAGTCACGCTGCTTCGTGAAGGAAACATACTGGATTCCGATGAAAAAATCAAAGTCACCCGTGACGAGATGAAAGGATACTTCAAGAAATTGCTTAGAGCTCTAATTATTCCTGGAGGCGTTCAACGACTCCTTGCAAAGAATAAAAATGTGCGGTAGTACAATTTGTGAGTATCTGTTTACTTCCAAATTGAATGGATTACTTGTCCGAACTTTCGAGAGGAGGGCTCTTAAACAACGACCCTTAGGACCATGTGTTTACGATGCTGGAACGCCGCAAACCACTCGACCTCCTCTTCCCGCTCAAAGGCGGTGCAGAGAGCAACGTGGATGCGAAATCTTCTCCAACACCGCTTGATCGACTTCGAGCCGGTGTTATGCTTGCCCGTGATGCTGTCAAAGCCGTAAGCGTGACAGCCATGGAAGCCCTTCGAGAGGGTGCAATGATGATTGGTTTGTTTAACGATCAAAACGAACTCGTCGACCCATTTGTCGATCTTGATGCACCTATTTGGTCCGACAAACCTCCAATTGAACTGTATCGTTTGGCCTACCGCTACTGCGAAGAATTGACCAAGCGAGAAGCTGGGAACTTCTATCACTCGTTCAAGTATCTACCAGAAGAGCAACGGCTCGCCATGTGTGCAGTTTATGCATTCTGCCGTCGTGCTGATGACATTGCAGATGGTGACTGGGCAGACCGATTCCCCGGTTCAACCGTTGAATTAAGCCAAGAGGCAGTCGAATACAGACTTCAACTGGAATCCTTACAGAATCGAACATCAATCCTCGAGGACGAAATGTATCTGAACAAAATCAACCAGTTGTTCTTCTTCAGGAAAAAACTCTCGACTTGTTACACTGATGTGTACAGCACAGACCCTGTTTTCCTCGCTCTCAAAGATACCATCGAGCGATACACCATTCCTCGAAGTGTCTTCGATGACTTGATTTCAGGAATGGAAGACGATTTGTACAGCAATCGCTACCGAACCTTCGAGGAATTGTACGTCTACTGTTATCGTGTCGCATCGGTCGTTGGATTGATGTGCATCGAAATCTACGGATACGATGATCCTCGAGCAAGAAAATTCGCCGAATCATGGGGTATTTTCATGCAGTTGACCAACGTACTTCGCGATGTAGGTGAGGACATTGAGCGAGATCGAGTTTACCTCCCTCTCGATGAACTGGAACGCAATGGAGTGACAGAGCAGGATCTCTACGGTGGAAAAGTTGTTCTCAACACATCTTGGGAACCATACTGCCATCACTACGCAAAGCGGGCTCGAACCTATCTCGATGAAGCGCGACAACTCTTGCCACTTCTACCTCGAAGAACGCGATATTCCCCAGCCGCAATGATTGCATTTTACGATAAAATTCTCAAGCAGATTGAGAAGCAACAAGGTGATGTCTTTACGCGCCGAGTCAAGCTCAACAAATTCCAGAAGTTGAGTCTCGCTGCAGCGGTGTACTTGCGACACCGATTCCTTCCACGATTCCTGGACCCTCTTTGGGGTGGACTTGCACGAATCGGTCTCTTGCCAAACGTTTGATTTGATCAAACCGTTCGAGTGAATGCTTGAATACCTGTGATGTATCGGCCGAGAATCAAATTGTGAATATCGTGTGTACCTTCGTACGTTTTGACCGACTCAAGGTTAGCCATGTGACGCATGACTGGGTACTCGTCAAGAATACCGTTGGCGCCGTGGATGTCTCTAGAAACACGTGCAATCTCGAGTGCAATATCGACGTTGTTCATCTTAGCAAGTGAAATCTGTTCGTTGAACCACGTTCCATCGTCCTTCTTTCGTCCGAGGTGATATGCCAAGAGTTGCCCCTTAGTGATTTCACGAAGCATCCACGCCAGTTTGTTCTGGACAAGCTGGTACGAAGCGATAGGATGGTCAAATTGAATTCGACTCAAAGCATAGGTCTTGGCGCTGTGAAAACATGCCATGGCTGCACCCAGTGCACCCCATGAAATGCCATATCGGGCGTTGTTCAAGCAAGAGAACGGCCCACGTAGACCTTTGACGCCTGGAAGAATTCTGTCTTTTGGAATCTTACAATCTTGGAAGACAAGTTCGGAGGTAACGGACGCTTTGAGGGAGTGCTTACCCTTCATTTCTGGAGCACTAAATCCTTCATCATCTTTCTCAACAATAAATCCACGAATGACGCCATCGAGCTTTGCCCATACGATGGCAACATCGGCGATTGTTCCATTTGTAATCCACATCTTCGCCCCGTTGAGGAGGTAATGGTCGCCTTTGTCC